>CAYUGW010000101.1:0-10154 GCA_964444245.1 uncultured Blastocatellaceae bacterium
TTATGCCCGCTTAAATGTTGATTTTCCGCAAATCTACCGCAATGATCTGAATCGCCCCGAAAGATTTTCCGACCACGATGTCGCCATCGGATATTTTACGTTTGACGAAAAGAAGTAAAATTAAGGGACATTATAATTTCAGATTTCAGATTCCAGATTTCAAATTGCTGAAACCGAAGACTTTCTTCAATTTGAAATCTGGAATTTGAAGTCTGGAATTGTTCTAAAATATGAAAAGACGCGATTTATTAAAAGCTCTGGCACTTGTTCCCTTCGTGGGAAGTTTTGCTTTCGGCAAAGAAAGCAAAAACTCTCAAAAAAGTAAAAAACTCATCAAACCGAAGCGGATTAAACAAGGCGACACAATCGGCGTGATCGCGCCTTCGAGCGGACTGCCGGCGGAAGATTTTGATAAAGCCGTGCAAAATTTAAGCGATCTCGGTTTTAAGATAAAAATCGGAAAATATGCCCGCGCCCGAAACGGATTTCTTGCCGGAACCGATAAAGAACGAATCGAAGATCTGCATTGGGCTTTTTCCGATTCGGAGATCAAAGCCGTCTGGTGCGTGCGCGGCGGCTACGGCGCATCGCGCATTTTGCCTGCGATTGATTACAATTTGATCCGAAAAAACCCGAAAATCTTCATCGGTTATTCGGACATCACCGCGCCGCATTTGGCGATTTTTCAAAACACCGGACTCGTTACGTTTCACGGTCCGGTCGGCACATCGAATTACTCGGATTATACGAAAAATCACGTCCTTAATCCGTTAATGAATCCGACCGAAAAATACAAGATCGAGCTTTCCGAATATAACAAAACGCAACCTTCGAATCTTTTTAAAACCGAAATTATCACCAAAGGAAAGGCGAGCGGCGAACTCATCGGCGGAAACCTAAGTCTTTTATCTGCAATGGCGGGAACGCCTTTCGCGCTGAAAAATTTAAAGGGGAAAATTCTTTTTATCGAAGACATCGGCGAACAGCCGTACCGTGTTGACCGAATGCTCACACAAATTCGCCAAAGTGTTGATCTAAAATCACTTTCAGGCATCGCGCTCGGCGTTTTTGAAGACTGTAATCCGCGAGACCCGAAAACCTCGCAATCTTTGATCGAAGTCTTAAAAGACCGCCTCGGCGATCTCGGCATTCCCGTCATTTACGGGCTTTCCTTCGGGCATATCCGCGACCAATTCACCCTGCCGCTCGGCATCAAAGCCGAACTCGACACCCACAATGCCACAATGACTTTTCTGGAAACTTGTGTGGTTTAACGTGAGGCGCGACTTAAGCCGTCGAAGACGGCAACATATTTGTAGCCCATAACGCTGAGTTTTCGGGAATAAGTTAGTGAAGTATTTTAAGCTATTGAAAATGGCGGCATACATTTTTATGCCGCCATTTTCAATGGCTTTATCAAATTTCTAATCATTTACCCATAACTAGCGTTATGGGCTACAAATATAACGTCGGTTTCACCGACTAAATACGAATTTCTTTAGTCGAACTCATGTTAGTTTAACAAAACCCAAGCAAAGTTTAGAGCAGCTTTCGAATTCGTGAAATACAAAAAATTAAGCAGAAAAGAAAATGTTTTGTAACTGATTAAGACTAAATAAATGGGCGGAAAAAGGCATAAATGTTTCGATTGAAAAACTATTAACTGTCAGCTATCAACTATTCACTGTTTGACAGTTTTATATCTGTAAAATAGTGAATAGCTGATAGTTGATAGTTAATAGTTTCGGACGATTGAAAGGTTTTAGCGGTAAATTCGCGCTATTTACAAATCGAGCCGGACATTCAAAAAAATCATGACTTAATTACAATGTTTTGAGGTTTGTTAAAAGGCGCGAAAAGTTATAAACAACCTTATATTTGCCGGAGTTTGAATCCCATTCTTTACTTTTACCTTTTGCCTTTTTACTTTTGCCTTACTGTTTACAAATCTGCCCGTTCGGAAAGTTCGAGCCATCTCTCGGTGTCGGCTTCGAGTTTTTCGCTTAATTTTTGCTGTTCGGTGATAAGTTCGTTTAATTTATAAGCGTCGGTGGCAAATTCAAGCAGTTCCCTTTCGATTTCCGACAGACGATTTTCCGATTCGGCAATTGATATTTCGAGCGTTTCAAATTCGCGTTTTTCTTTGAACGAAAGTTTTTTCGGCGCGTCCGTTTTTAAATCAGCCGGATCATTTTTTACATTTTGCACCTTTTCTGACGCGCGGGTTTCTGCTTTTTCGGCTTCTTCGCGTTTCGCAGATTCCAGATACGCCGAATAATCTCCGGCAAACCCGCGAATTTTTCCGCCCGTTTCAAACTTAAAAACCGAATCAATCGTCCGGTCGAGAAAATAGCGGTCGTGGCTGACGGCGATCAATGCGCCGGGAAAATCGTCCAGATATTCTTCCAGAGCGATCAATGTCGGAATGTCGAGATCGTTGGTCGGTTCATCAAGCAGCAAAACATTCGGTTCGCCCATCAAAATTCGCAATAAATACAAACGCCGCCGCTCGCCGCCGGAAAGATTTCCGATGAAGGAATACTGCGCAGCAGGCGTAAAAAGAAATTTTTCGAGCATCTGCGAAGCCGTGATCTGTTTGCCGCCGGCGGTCGTTACGTATTCGGCAACTTCTTTGATGTAATCAATTACGCGCATACTTTCATCGAGTGCGCGGCTTTCCTGATCGTAATAACCGATTGCGACGGTCTGCCCGATTGCGATTTCGCCCGCGTCCGCTTTGATTCTGCCGGTAATAATTTCAAGCAGAGTAGTTTTCCCCGAACCGTTTTCGCCGATGATTCCGATCCGGTCGTCGCGCTTTACGAGATACGAAAAATCATCAATCAATTTCAGATTGCCGTAAGATTTTGAAAGATTTTCGATCTCGATAATCTTTGAACCGAGCCGCTTTGCACCGATGGCGATGTCAATTTCCGCCTTCGCTTTTTCCTTCGGCTGAGCCATTAAATCATAAGCGGCATTGATGCGGTGTTTCGATTTGCGTGTTCGCGCTTTTGCGCCGCGCCGCAGCCACGCCAGTTCTTTTTTGATCAGCTGTTCGCGTTTATGTCCTTCGGTCGCCCGAAGCGTTTCCTGCTCTTCTTTTTTCTCCAGATAATAAGCGTAATTTCCGTTAAACGGCTGAACAATTCCGCGATCAATTTCAAAGATTCGATTCGTCACGCGGTCGAGAAAATAGCGGTCGTGCGTTACGAGCAGAAGCGCGCCCGTGTATCTTCGCAAATAATCTTCGAGCCATTCGATTGTGTCTGCATCGAGGTGATTGGTCGGCTCATCCAGAATTAAAATGTCGGGTTTGAAAATCAGTTCGTGGGCGAGCGCGACACGCTTTCTCTGCCCGCCGGAAAGCGTTTTCATTTTCGCGGAAGTATCGGTAATCCCGAGTTTGGTCAGAACGGTTTTCGCATTCGTTTCAATTTCCCAACCACCGGAAATTTCCAGTTCGTGCTGAAGATCGGAAACCTTTTCGAGCAGTTTTTTATTAGAACTGTCTAATTCCAAATCGCGGCAAGCCGTTTCGTAATCGGCAATTGTTTTCATCACGCCCGAACTCGCCGCAAAGATCGTTTCGAGAACGGTCAATTCGTCATCAATTTCGGGATTTTGCGCCAGATACGCGAGAGTTTTCCCCTGGGCGCGTGTGATTTTTCCGGTGTCGGGCGTTTCAGTTCCGGCAATGACGCGGAGAAAAGTCGTTTTTCCCGAACCGTTTGCGCCGATGATTCCGATCTTGTCCGAATCTTCAAAACCGAGCGTAACATTTTCGAAAAGCGGTCTGATGCCGTAATTTTTGCTGACATTTTCCAGTGAAATTATATTCATAAAAGTTGTTTTAACTTTAACTGAATTGGGTTTGTATCGCCAAATTCAGCTTGAAAATTGGTCACAAAAATAAAGAAGTTATACAATACACGGAAAACATTTCAAAAAATTAACAAAAACAAGCTATGAATATCAAAAAATCTACGTTTTCGTTTCTCTTGATCGCGCTTTTTTCGGTCGGCTGTTTCGCGCAGGCGCAGTTTGTCAAGGTCAAAAATCAGCAGTTTTTTATCGGTGATAAGCCGTATTATTTTATCGGCACGAATTACTGGTACGGTTCTCTTTTAGGACTTGAAAAAGACAAAAAACGCGGCATCCGGCGGCTTCGCAAAGAACTCGATTTTCTGAAGAAAAACGGCGTGACGAACTTGCGCGTTCTGGCGGGCGCGGAAGGTGCGGGCTTGATTAACGGTGTTACGCGCGTCAGTCCGGCGTTGCAGCCCGAACAGGGAAAATTTAACGAAGAAGTTCTGGACGGACTCGATATTCTGCTCTATGAGATGGGCAAACGCGATCTGAAAGCAATCATCTTTTTCAGCAACAACTGGGAATGGAGCGGCGGTTTTCAGCAGTATTTGATCTGGAACAATCTTGTCCCGGAAGATCAAAAAACGCGCAAACTGACGTGGGACGAACTGCGCGACATCGTGACGAAATTTTACTCTTGCGAGCCGTGCAAAAAGGCTTATAATCAGCAGCTCGAACTCGTGATGAACCGCACGAATAAGATCACGAAAAAGCGTTACGTGGACGATCCGGCGATTATGGCTTGGGAACTCGCCAACGAACCGCGCCCGATGCGACCCAAAGCCAATGAAGATTACAAAAAATGGATTTCCGACGTTGCCGCGCTGATCAAATCGAAGGACAAAAATCATCTGGTCGTCATCGGACACGAAGGCTTGATGGGAACGGAAAATATGCAGCTCTTTGAAGAAATTCACGCCGACAAGAATATCGATTACCTGACGATTCATATCTGGGCGAAAAATTGGAGCTGGTTTCAGGGCGAAAAGCTCGCCGAAGGTTTTCCGAATGTGATCGAAAAAGCGACCGCGTATATCAAAGATCATCTGGTTATTGCCAAGAAATTAAATAAGCCGATGGTCATCGAAGAATTCGGTCTGCCGCGCGACGCGCATTCGTTTGATGTAAAATCTTCAACTAAATTGAGAGATGAATATTACGCGAAAATCTTTGAATTTGTCGCCGAGGGCGCGCGCAACAACGGACATATTGCCGGCGCGAATTTCTGGGCATTCGGCGGCACTTCGCGCCCGGTAAAAAACCAACTTTTCTGGAAGAAAGGCGACGATTATATGGGCGATCCGCCGATGGAAGAGCAAGGCTTGAACACCGTTTTCGACAGCGACAAAACGACCTGGGCGGTGATTAATAAATATTCGAAAATGCTGCGTTAAAATGGAAAACGGAAAATGGAAAATATTTCTTCATAATTTTCCGTTTTCCGTTTTCCGTTTTCCGTTAAATTTTTATTTAACGCCTAAGACTTCGATAATAAAAATCAGCGTCGCATCGGGCGGAATTACGCCGCCCGCGCCGCTTGCGCCGTAGCCGATTGACGGCGGAATTATAAGTGTCGCGTGATCGCCGACGCTTAAGCGTTGCAAGCCTTCGTCCCAACCTCTGATAACCATTCCCGCACCGACCGGAAATGAAAAAGGCTCGCTTCTGTCCAAAGAACTGTCGAATTTCGCGCCGTTCGTTAAAAGTCCGGTGTAATTGACGATAACCGTTTGTCCGGCTTTTACTTTTTCGCCTTCGCCGCGTTTTGTAATGATATAAATTAATCCCGATTCGGTCGTAACCGCATTGTTAGCTGTATTTTCCATATTTCCAATCTTAACAAATTTTTGCCTGTTACAAAGAAGGCAGTTTTGAAAAATTCGGATTTGAATGGAATTTTTTGAATCATAAGCAGGTAAGCAAAAGTAACAGGTTTATTGATTTTAATATATTAGGCGATGCGCCTTGAGTAATTTCAGTTACTTAAAAAAGATTTCCACTTTTGCCTTACTGCTTACTTTATGCCGCCGCAAGTTGTGTGAAATCAATACTATTTGAAGATACGGAGATAACGCGGTTGCGTCCCGTTCGTTTGGCTTCATAAAGCGCGGCATCAGCGCGTTCGAGAATGTTTTCGATATGTTTGTCTTCAGATGTAAGTTCACTAATGCCGAAACTCGCGGTGATTGTTAAATCTTCGGGAATAAATTCAAGATTGGATGCGGCGATGGCAAGGCGTAGATTTTCGGCAACCGTTTCCGCATTAACGGCAGTTGTCGAAGGCAGGATGACGGCAAATTCTTCGCCGCCGAGTCGCGCCAGAATATCTATATTGCGCAGATTTTTTTTGCAAATTTGAGCAATTTCGGTCAAAACCCGGTCGCCTGCCGCATGTCCGAAAGTATCGTTAAAATATTTGAAATGGTCAATATCTATCATAATGACCGCCAGAGGATTATTAAAGCGTTTGGCGCGTTGGATCTCTTTTGTTCCGGTTTCAAAAAAATACCGGTTGTTATAAATTCCGGTCAGAAAATCGGTCGTTGCCATTTTTTCCAGATTCGCCTGCGCGATCTTTAATTTCTGCTGAAGCCGTTCTTCATTTAAGATGACATAAACAAAGGTCATCGCGATCGAGAAGATGATAAAGGTCAGAAAAAACACCGATTGAATCCAATCGGGCGTGTATAATCCATCGAGATGCGAGAATTTCAGAGTTAATATCGAGCGCGAGATCAAGGCAAGACCGAGAAAAATATAAAATCCGGCGGCAAATTTATATGTAAAATTATTTTCCTTTCCGAGCCGGCGAATATAGATAAAAGCATTGATTCCGCAGAGCAGGGCAACCGACAGAGAAGCCAGAAAAATGCGGAAAATCACCGCATTATTTTCCGAATATGTAAAATAAAATAAGAGCGCGGCAAAAATGGTAAGAAATCCGAGATTAAAAATTTTATTGCCGGCAAGCCTGAGAAATTTCCGGTTTCCTTCCGTCGCCAGCAAAAAACTTCCGGTAATCAAGGCGTTTCCGATGATGACCGTAAAAAAATCGGGAATTATGTCGCGCAGGCTGAGCATCAGAAATCCTGCTGCCACCATAAAATTGGCAATTACCCACAGCCCAAAGCCCGGATAGGTTTTCGATCTCCGCCAAATAAAACACAAAATGAAGCTGAGAATCATTGTTATCAGCATCAATGTGAATGAAATTGTTCGTAAATCGAGAAAGGTGGAAGACATATAAAACCCGGATTATGAGCGATAAAATCAAGTTTGTTCGAGAATAAATTTAATCTGAAGAGAATTAAAATTTGCTTTTTGGGGGTCAGTTGGAAGAAATTTTAATACGCCGATTTTTGCGGCTCCTTAAAGTTTAACAAAATTTAACACACTTGGGAATAGTTATTTTCAAAAGACAGTAAACCGTATGGCTCTTGCAAAGTCAAAAGAAAGATTTTTTTCCGCGAAAAGGCGCAAACAGTGCGCGAAAAAAAGAAACGTTGTTTCGGATTTTTATTTTCGCGCCTTTTCGCGCACTTTCACGGGCAATTTCTTAGTCTTTATCTATTTCGATGCGACTTCTTTGCAAGAGCCGAACAGTCAGAAGTTTCTGCTACCGAAAATCTTTAATTTTTCAACTCGTCTTCGATCAAAGCCCTCAGATCGGCTTCGCTAAAACGCACTAATCTTCTGCCGTTGACAAAAAATGTCGGTGTTTGCCTCACACCGAGATTTCGTCCATCTGTTAAATCTCGCTGGAGTTTTGCCTGAAAGCGGTTTTCCTTAACCGCGCTGTTTACCTTTTCGACATCTAAACCCAAATCTTTAGCATATTTATCAAAAAGAACATTAATATCGGGCGGCGGCGCGGCGGTCGGCGGTCCGTGTTTTGTTCCCCATTCGGGTTGTTTCTGAAACAAATAATCCATCGCTTCCCAGTATTTTCCCTGTTCTCCGGCGGCTTCGAGTAAGGTCGCCGCCCGCAGCGAATTCGGATGCAGCGGCATATAGCGTACGACCAAACGGATTTTTCCGTCATACTGCGCCATAATTCTCTTAACGGCGGGCGCAAAAGCCGCGCACGATTCGCATTCGGGGTCTAAAAACTCGACCAGCGTAACGGGCGCATCCGCCGCGCCGAGCGTCGGGCTGTCGGGACGCACGAGCGTTTCGGGATTTATAGAAGGTTTGCCGCCGCCGGTGTTTGTATTGCCCGTTACACGCACATTTTGCACCGACTTTCGATAATAATTCGCGCCGACCACCGCACCGATAATAATCAGAACGGCAATCACGCCTAAAAGTTTGACTTCTTTTTTCATAAATTATTCCTTTGATTTTATGGGAAAGATTTTTATTTATCCACAGTTGAACCGAGGAAAAACACAGATTATTTTAAAATTTATCAAAAAAAATCCGCGTTTATTTGTGTTCATCTGTGGTTAATTTCTCTTTACCCGCTGATCTATAAAACAGTAAACATAATGCGATAAGTATAAACGCCGTCAGCGACATCAGTGGAATCGTGATAAAACCGAGCCATTCGATTTGCACGGAGGTGCAGGAAATTCCTTGTGTGCAGGGCGTAATGCTGTCGGGAATGATTCCGTAATAAAGCAAATTGTGATAAACGGCGACCGCCAGTCCGCTCAAGGCAATGGGCAAAGCGTAAAACTTTACACGCCGGTCATTCATCAAAATCCCCGCGCCGATAACAAGCACGAGCGGATACATCGCAATGCGCTGATACCAGCACAAAACGCAGGGCGGCAATTGCATCACCTCGCTGAAAAAAAGACTGCCGACCGTCGCCACTAAAGCAATCGTCCACGCCGCATAAATCCACACGGCAAACGGTTTCGGTTCTTGCACAATTTCGATCTGTTTCGCGTTTTCCATTTCTTTATTTTAATTTTACAGGCAAAAAAGCGATTTGTCAGGAATTAGATAGCGGATAATTTTTTGATAGTTTAAAGTCAATATCTACAGACTTTGGTGTTTTTTTTTCTTCATCAAGCGGCAAAATTATTATTTCAACATCACGATTTCTGAATTCTTTCGGAATTGAAAGAAAAGACGGCGCTTTTTTAATTGTTTCACGATAAAACTTCATAAAGTAAAACATCCTTTTATAAATTATAACTGATCTTACGCAAAAAATCGTTTTTAAGGGCTATGCCCGCTGATGTGCTGAAAGGCTCTGCCTTTCCGCTAAATTTCACCCGATTGGTGAGAGGCTACGCCTCGAACATTCGGCAAAATTAGAGGCAGAGCCTTTCCGCACATCAAGCGGCATAGCCGCAAAAAAAGTCAAACTGCGTAACTTGAGTTATAACTAATTGATCAACCTTTTTTCGCCGTAATCACAATCGAAACGCCGAACGGGAAATCGAAGTTTTTAAGCCAGAAGCGTTCCGCGCCGAAGATTTTGCCGAAAATTCCGTTGAGGGCGGAAACATTGACGTTGTTTTCCGATTCGGGTTTGATTCCGGTGATTTTCATCAAGGTTCTGCCCGCGAGAATCGGCGCGAAAAAAGTCCAGTTGGCAAAAGTCGCGCGTTCGATCTCAAAACCGGCTTTTTCCAGTCTTTCGACGATCTGCTTTTTCGTATAGCGGATTCGGTGATTTGAAATATCGTCCTGCACGCCCCAGAGCCACATAAATGCCGGAACGAAGATCAGAGTTTTGCCGCCCCGTTTCAGAACGCGGTGCATTTCTTTTAATCCGGCAACGTCATCGTCGAGGTGTTCGACGACATCGAGCGCGGTTACGACATCGAAACTTTCATCTTCAAAGGGGAGTTTTTCCGCCAGACCTTTGTGCGCCTTTAATCCTTTCGCTTTGCAAAATTCCAAAGCATCGTCGGAAACGTCAACGCCTTCCGCGTCGCCGAAATTGGCGAGCATCTCGAGATTTGCGCCCGTTCCGCAGCCAACGTCGAGAAATTTTGGATTTTGGATTTCGGATTTCGGATTATTGACTATTTGGTTTAAGAATTCTTCCAGAATCGCGCGGCGACCGACAAACCACCAGTGATTGTCTTCGACGCGGTTCATAATCGCGTAAGTGTGTTGCTCCATTTCTTTGGAAAGTTCGGCTTGCATAATTATTTTTCGATTTTACCAAATCCGCACCAGCTATTTTGATTATGCCAGATAATCTCGACATCTTCAGCTTTGATTTCCTGCCACCATTTTTCAAATTCTTCTTTTGAAATATAAAACGCGGTCGGCGCGACCAGATGATCGAAGACGATATTATGCTGTTCGCGCCAGCCGAA
>CAYUGW010000102.1:0-8707 GCA_964444245.1 uncultured Blastocatellaceae bacterium
GTGATGTTTCGCGCCCGTCCGATTGACGTAAAACTCGCTTGAAAAAAACGATAACCGCGATAATCGAACGGGCGATTCATCTGCACGAGGGCTTCGTGCGTTTCGTTTCCGTCCTTGATTTTTATTTGAGTGAGCCAGTCAATCGTGTTGCTCGTCGAAATCGAGCCGTCTTTTTTTATCAGTTTTTGTTGAATGTCCAGGCAGGAAATTTCAAACGGAAGAAGTTTCTTAAATTCTTTGACCTGATCGAGTTCGAATGTGGTTTCGATCGTTTCATTTGTAGTCTGCCCCGGTTTTAAGGGCATTTGCCCGACTTGTCCGAGCTGCGTGGTCAGAAACCCGCCTAAAAAAATCGTCAGAAGCCCGACGTGAACCGCTAAATAGGTCATTCGATTCCACGCGCCGGACTCGCCGTAGATGAATATGCGGTTTCCTTTTTCAGTGACCTTGATTTTGCGCCAGCCGGCTTTTTGCGTCGTTTCCTTTATTTTTTCAATAACTTCTTCACGCTCGCCGTATAAATTAAAAGAATCGTTTGCTTTTTGATCTTTCAGCCAGCGAACCGGCGGTGTCAGAGGCGGTTTGGAAATGATCGCCCAAGTTTTCGGAAAGCGATCTATCGAAGCGAGAATGATATTGAGCGACAAAAGGGCTAAAAGCGTATTGAAATACCACGCATTATAAATATCGAAAAAATCCAGTTTGCCGTAAACAAGCTGCTGCGCCGGAGTCAGGCTGGCGTAATAATTGTCGAAACCGCTGACATTTTCCTGCATCACGAGCATTCCGATCAAACACGCCAGACCGAGCAAAACAAGTAAGATAATGCCCAACCGAACCGAGCAAAGCACCTTTAAAAAACGCGGCAAAAACGATTCTCTCCGTTTTGCCTGAACGGGCAGATTAACGGACGTTTCAATCTTTGTGTCGTGCATTGTGGACATAATTTCTAGACTTTTACGCGCATATTTTGATTAAAATTCCAGGGAGTTCGCTAAGGCTTCGGGCAATCATCGTGCCGCAACGCGCGTTTAATGTAAAACTACCACTGTTTATCGGATAAACGGGTCTTAAAACCGAAAATAGAAAAAAGGCTTTAACCGGAATTTTTCGCACAAAATCGCGGATTTTTTCGCAGTATGTAACCTTCAAACGATAAATTAATTTCTATAAGCTATTTCTGAAAATACTAACCCGTCAGTTTAGTGAGCCGCTCTCAAGACCGCGTTTTCCTTATAAATTAACGGTGAAACGCGGTCATAGACCGCTTGCTTAACGGTGGTTTGTATTTTTGAGATGGCTTCTACTGTGAATCTTAGCAAGTCGGAAAGCCGGAAAATGTGATGCTCGTCACATCGAGTTCACGCCGTTTAGCCTAAAATCAGCGAAGGCAATTGTATTTAACTCCAGTAAAAACAAACAAATGGCAAAGCCTCCGCAAAATCAAATCACAAAAATTCGCGTGATTATCATCGGCGTGTTTTTTTGCTTTGCCTTTAGCGGCTTTTTATTTTCACGCCAAAACTTAAAAGTCTCGAGTTCCGTTGATAAAACCGAAGCGGCAGCGAAGGAAAAAACGCCGGCGCAAACGGGAAAATATACCGAGTTTCGCCACGACATCCGGCAGCACAGCAAACTCTCGTGTAATTCGTGTCACAAATTCCCTTCGGCAAACTGGAAGCGCGTGCGAAAAGCCGACGAGGCATTTCCCGATATTACCGATTATCCGAGGCACGAATCTTGTCTGAGTTGTCATCGCCAGCAATTTTTCGGCAGCCCGAAGCCGAACATTTGCTCGATTTGTCACACCAATCCTTCGCCGAAAAACAGTGCGCGTCATCCGTTTCCGAATCCGCGCGAAGTTTTCGATTTAACGGCTAAAGGAAAGCGTGCGGTTTCCGATTTTGACATACACTTTCCGCACGAAACGCATATCGAAATCGTTTCGCAAAACGCGGCGACGAGCGGCGAATTTATCAACGCGCATTTTGCGTCAAAGCGAAAAAAGGCAAGCGAAGAAAGCTGCGCGGTCTGCCATCAGACGTATCAGCCGCAGGGCGATGCGGACGACGAATTTTTAACCAAACCGCCCGCCAAATTGGGCGATAATTTTTGGCTGAAAAAAGGAACTTTTAAAACATCGCCGATCAGCCACGCCGCTTGTTTTACCTGTCATTCGGTGGACACGGGAATTCTTCCCGCGCCGACGAGTTGTGCCGTTTGCCATACATTTGCCCAAAAAATGCCGAAAACCGATTTTGACGCAAAATTTGCCGCGAGCGTCGGCGATTTGGACAGAATCACCTGGGCTTCGTGGCGCAACAGAGTTTCGTCCGCCACTTTCAGACACGAATTTTCCAGTCATTCAGAACTCGATTGCGCGACTTGTCACAATGCGGCGGCGATGAAAACGAATGATTATGTAACGAAAAAAGTTCCCGTAACTTCGTGCAATATGTGTCATATCACGGAAACTTCGGACGACGGCGGAATTTTGAATTTTGAAATCGATTCGAGGAAAAAAGACGCGACATTTCAATGCGTCAAATGTCATATCGCATTCGGCAAACTGCCGATTCCCGAATCGCATATTAAAGCGATTTCGGATTTAGCCGGAAATTAAAAAAGATGACGAAGCACAAAAAAAATCGAATGTCTGCGCGTCATCGGTGCGAGCTTGTCGTTTTTATTTTTGCCGTTTTTGCCTTCGGTTATGCTTTCAGTTCGTGTTCTAAAACGGAAGAAAAAGCGGAGATTACTCCGACCGAAACCTTGCCCGCCGATACGCCGGAACTTTCGCCCGCGCCGCCGGTCGATCCGAACGCCGATTTTTCAAAATTCGAGCATTCAAACCCCGAACACGCACGTTTTCCGTGTGCACTCTGCCACGACCGCAAGGATAATTCGGCGACACCGAAACTGATCGGGCATATTCCCTGTGCGAGCTGTCATACCGAGCAATTTGCCGACAATAAAAGCGCGATTTGCACGATTTGTCATACGAACGCGGAAACCGGCGCGGTCAAGAATTTTCCGGGTTTGAAAAGTTTCAACGCGGTTTTCGATCACGGCAAACATCTGCGGCAGACAAATTGCGCGACCTGCCATAAACCTTTGAGAAACGGCGTTAAGCTCTCGATTCCGAAAGGTTTAAGCGCGCATAATTCGTGTTTTCAATGTCATACGCCGGACGCGAAAAGCGGCGAACAAGATATTGCTTCGTGCAGTACGTGTCATCAACCCGGCAGATTCGTCAGGGTTTCGGAATCAACGCAAGCCTACACGAAAACGCCGTTCAGCCACGCCGGTCACAGATTTGCCTGCACCGATTGTCATACGATCAGAGCCGGCGCGGCACGTGGAAAGCAGGTCACCGCGCCGGTTGCGGCAATGCACTTTGCCCGCAAAAACGCGCAGAGCTGCGCCACTTGTCATAACAACAAACGTGCTTTCGGCGGCGACGATTTTTCCGATTGCCGGCGTTGTCATACGGGAAATACTTTTAAGTTTTTCCGAAAACCTGTTTGAAAAAGTATTTTAATGCGAAAATTTTCGCACTTAGCTGTGAACTTTTAGCCGGAATTATTTTTATAACTGTAATTAAAACGGTTTCAGCCAATAAATACGGTGATTCGGTAAAATTTCGGCGCGGCACGGGTATTGAACTATATACATAACGAAAAGCCTTAGAAAACAAAGGTTTAATAATTTATAGAATTTTGACGGGAGAGATATTATGAAACTCAACAAATTAAAACTTTTTATCACGGCACTTTTTGTTCTGCCTTTAATTGCACTGGCAATTTTTAGTACAAAACCGGTCGGCACAATCGTCAGCGCAAATACGGACACGGCGGACACATATAAAAAAAGCTGTGCGGTTTGCCACAAAGCAAACGCCGAAAAATTCTTTGACCTGGAAAAACCCGATGCCGAACACGTTGAAATAATCCTGAAGGGAATGAAAGGCGAAAAACCGCCATTTATGCCCGGTTATGAAGCGAAGGGAATGACCGCCGAACAAGCTCAGGCATTGGTTACATATATGCGGGAACTGCGAAAACCGGCTAATTGATAAATTCGAGATTCTTGTAAATCTCGATAAAAAAAGTTTTTTAGCAATTCGTGAATGACGGTAGAAAATTACGGTCGTTCACGGATTGTCGGCAATTTTGCGCGTCCGAACACTTTTTGTTCGGCGCGTTATACCCGTTTTTGGAGGAATTTATGAGTGAAGAAACGCCGGATGTTCAGGCAGAAACGTCGGAAAACTCGGAAGTTCAGGAAACGCCGGAAAGCCCGGAGGTTCAGGCAGAGACTCCCGAAACATCGGAAGAAAAGCAGCCCAAACGCAAAAATTCGGGTTTGTATCGCAACTATCTGAGCTTTGCCGGAACGGCGATTGCGCTGGCAAGTCTGATGAGCATCGTGTTTCTTTTTATGATCG
Source organism: uncultured Blastocatellaceae bacterium (assembly GCA_964444245.1). Classification (GTDB taxonomy): domain Bacteria; phylum Acidobacteriota; class Blastocatellia; order Pyrinomonadales; family Pyrinomonadaceae; genus JAHCHG01. The sequence continues at coordinate 4,448 of CAYUGW010000102.1, forward strand.
AACTGACCAGTTCGCACGAACAGCCGTATCTGGGGATTTTCACATATATTCTTTTTCCGGGAATTATGATTTTCGGCTTGTTTTTAGTCGGTACGGGGATGCTTTTTGAACGAAGAAGAAGAAGAAAATCGGCACCGACCGACATTGCCGCATTTCCGATTTTAGATTTGAATAATGCCAGCCAACGGCGCACCTTTTTGATTTTAATGTGCGCGTCCTTTTTATTTCTGTTTGTCAGCGCATTCGGCAGTTACAGAGTTTATGAATATTCCGAATCGGTTACTTTCTGCGGACAGGTTTGCCACGTGATGAATCCCGAATTTACGGCTTATAAAGTTTCCCCGCACTCGGAAATTCGCTGCATCGAATGCCACGTCGGCGGCGGTGCGGAATGGTATGTTCGCTCCAAATTTAACGGCGTGCGGCAGCTTTACGGCGTGCTTGCAGACGATTACAACAAACCGATTCAAACGCCGGTTCACAATATGCGTCCGGCAAACGAGACCTGCGCGAAATGCCATTCGCCGGACAAATTTCACGGCGACGTTTTGAAGGTTTTCAATCATTTCGGTTATGACGAAAAAAATTCTTTGAATCAAACTCGTATGCTGATCAAGGTCGGCGGCGGCAATTCGAGAACGGGGCAAAGCGGCGGAATTCACTGGCATATGAATCTTTCCAACGAAATTACGTTTATCGCCACGGATGAAAAACGCCAGAATATTCCGTGGGTTCGAATGAAGGACGCGAGCGGAAAAATTACTGAATATGTAACCAAAGACGCGCAATTAACCGAACAGCAAATCGAACAGGCATCAAAAAGAAGAATGGATTGCATTGATTGCCACAATCGTCCGGCGCATATTTACCAGCCGCCCGATAAAGCCGTTGATGAATCATTTACGGCAAACAGACTCGATGTTTCTTTGCCGTACTTAAAACTCAAGGCAATCGAAGTTTTGTCAAAACCTTATAATACGACCGATGAAGGTCTGAATTCGATTTCGACGAATCTCGATGAATATTACCGGACGAATCACGCCGATATTTATTCGGCGAAAAAAGATTCGATAAATAATGCGATTGCGGAAATCCGCAGAATTTATCAAACGAATTTCTTCCCGGAAATGAAAACCGATTGGCAGACGCACGCCGACAACATCGGGCATTATAAGGTGCAGGGCTGTTTCCGCTGCCACGACGGTCAGCATTTCAGCAAGGAAGGACAGGTCATCAGAAACGACTGCAATATCTGCCACACGACGCTCGACCAGACATTTGCCGGAACAACCGTCGTTCCGCAAGGCGGACAATTTCAGCATCCGGCGAATTTAGGCGACAAAGGAGCCTGGCAATGCGCCGCCTGCCATAAAGCCGACCGCGCTTTTAAGCACCCTTTGAATCTCGGCGATATTTCCCGTTTTCAATGCGCCGAATGTCATAAAGATCAGAAATTTACGAGGTAAGTAAGTAGAGCGTAAATTAAATTTTAAGGCGTTTGAAAAAAGTTTGGAGTCCCGCCTTTAGGCGGCATCCGCCAGCGAAGCGCGGCGGTAAAGCCGCCTAAAGGCGGGACTCCAAACACTCGAAAATTTAATTTACGGAGTAGTAGTCTGTAAATTAAATTTTCGAGTAATTCAAATTTTTCAATATTTGTTTTTCAACACAAATTTGAAATCTGAAATTTGAAATCTGAAATTTGAAAAACACCTTAAAATTTAATTTACGTTCTAGTAAGCAGTAAGGCAAAAGTAAAAAGGCAAAAGGCAAAATTGAAAAACCCTTCAATTTTGCCTTTTTACCTTTTTACTTTTTACTTTTGCCTTCCTACTATCTGCGATCTGCGCCGCCGAAGTAGATTTTCAGCGAAGTATATGGCAGATGTGCACTGTAATTCTGATTAACTCCCAACGTTTCCTTGTAATTAAAGTATTGATAACCGAAATTCCAATCGATATTATCGTTCAGACGAATCGCCAGACGAACTTCGGGCGTGTCGAGTCGGAACGGGTAAGAATAAATAAGGTCTTGCGGCAGAGCCGAAAATCTGTCGCCTTGCCCGTTGTCTTTGTTAAAACGATAACTCGCAAAAACGGAAACACGTTTGACCGGCTGGGCGGAAACGTCGAAAAACGCATAATTATCGCGCATATAAAACCGGCTCGTGCCTTGCCTCATCGTTCCGCTGACCGGAATGAGAATATCTATCTCGCTCGTCAGATCGTGATAAGTGTAACCCGTGCTTAAAGAAAATCTCGGATCCGGCGACCAGTCAAAAGCGGCTGAATAAATCCGGTTTTTGACATTTGCGGCAAAATCGCGCGGCGGTACTTCGATTGACTGCGCCGGATTATTATTGTCTTTGGTAATCGCCGAAAGATTTAATGAAAACTCTTTGATATTCAGACGGCTTCGCACGCGCAAATTTGTAAATTTATAATTTGAAAGCCGCGTAAAGACATTATCGGCTTCGCCGTGTTCGACATCGGCAAAAATCGTCCAATTTTTTGCCGGCTTGATTTTCGCTCCGGCGATCAAAGTATTCGTACGGTTTTCAAATTCATCTTCGATCAAAGACGGATTTGCCGTTGACAGTAAATTGCGGTCAAAGCCTTCCAACACGACGCGGCGGTCGCCGAAACGGTAGCCGATATTAAAACCGATAAAATCTCTGATTTGATAGTCGGCTTCGATGGTATTGATGATGCGGCGAAATCCGGTCATACGATGCGCCAGAGTTCTTGTCAAAACGGTTGACAAGGGATTTCCGGCGGCGTTTCTGCGCGTTACGGCTTCAAAAAACCGATTGCCGCCGCTGATGTTGAATTGATCGTAGGTGAAAGTATTGGAAATGCTGAAATTGTCGGTAATCAAAAAAGTCAAACCGATGTCGCCGCGTCCCTGCGGGCGTTTGGCGTTGCCGCCGATTTCAAATCTATCGAGATCAATTATATTATTCGAATTATCGCGCCCGGTGATCGTTTCCAGAAAATTAAAACTCGTTTCCGTATCCGAATAAACAAAGCGTCCGGTAAAATCCAGTCTTTTGGCAAAATTGCGCTGAATGCTGAACAGAGTCGTGTTTGTATCGCCTTCAATCGGATAAGTTCGCTGAAATGTCGTCAAACGCGCATTATTCGTCGGATTATTGCCGAGATTCGGCGCGGTCAGAAAATAGGTCGTATCGTTTCTGAAACTGCGGTAATTCTGCGAAAGCGACAAATTAAAACCCGCAATTCTGCCATCTATTCCGGCGCGTAGATCAAAAGAGCCGTTATCCGTATCGGAATCAACCGGAAATTCATCGCCGTAAGCGCGGGTCGTATAACTGCCCGCGCCGTCCGTTTTATTAAATCCGTAACCGAAACGCAGTCTTAAACTCTTGCTTTCCGGAAAAACTGTCAGATCGAAATCTCCGAAATTATGCCGCGTGTTGGCGTTGTGCTGATTGAGCGCGTGATTGGCTAAATTATTAAAATAAACGACGCGGCGCACCCTTGAATCTAACTTGTAAGCTCCGGTTTTTTCCAGATTAACGCGCAAAAAGCCGGACGGATCCGCGCCCCAGCCCGATGAGTTGACCAGCAGGGAATCGAAAAACTTTCTGCGGTCTTGTTTATCTTCGATCAAAACGCTCGTATCGAAAACGCGAAAACCGGATTTATAATTAAAATCGCTGCGAAATTTATTTTCGCTGCCGCCCACTTCGACGTGCCGCAAACCGAATTCCATACTCGAAGTAAGTTCGTAGCCGCCGATCAAATCAGGCGAATCCGCAGGTGTCGGCGTAGGAGTTTGCGCCGAAGCGTCCGGCGACATTGCCGGAAAAAAAATCACGAAAGCGAAAAACAACGCGGCGGCAATGATTTGGTTTGCCGGAGCAGATTTTCTTTTTTGAATAATTTTGTCAGTCATCGGTTTCTCCTCTTTTACCGGCTTTATCTGAAGAAAGCACTGTTCGTATTCGAACCGTGAATCGTCACGTGGCAAATCGTGCAGTTCTGGTATCTTAAAACCGCTTGATTGTGAAATGAAGGGGTATCGGGCGCGAATTGCTCGGTGATACTGCTGTGGCATTCCAGACAGAGCTGCCTGACTTGCGCGCGTTTGAGCATTTTCGGATTTGCCGAACCGTGCGGCGTATGACACGCGGCGCAGCCTTCGACTTTGAGCGGTGCGTGTTCAAAAACGAACGGACCTTGTTTATCGGTATGACATTTTATACAAGCCGAATCCGTTCCCATCGTCAGCTTTGTTTGT
>CAYUGW010000102.1:8807-10128 GCA_964444245.1 uncultured Blastocatellaceae bacterium
GTTCCGTGCGCCGTATGACAATCCGTGCAGCCGATATTATTGCGCCAATGGTCGCCGCGCCGGAAATTGTTGTGTTCTTCCTTGCCGGCGTGACACGTCAGACAAGATTCGGAAATTTGTTTGGCGTTTTTGTTCTTAAATGAAATAATATTGGTCGTCGTCGGGTCTTCCGAATGCGCTTTGCCCGGTCCGTGGCACGATTCGCAGCCCTGAACTTTATCCTTCCAATCCTTCACTCCGGCGAGTTTGGCGTGTTTCGTGTCGGCAAAACTGTTAAAGGCTTCGTCGTGGCAAGCGGCGCAGGTTTCCGTTCCGACATATTCATCCGGATTCGGTGTCGGCGAGGTATTTATCTTGTCCGCTTGAACGACATCGGTCTTTCCGATTGCCGTTGAAAGTGTGCCTGAGATCAGCCAGATACAGAGAAAAATCGCAACTGCACCAAGCACCGCGACTTTAACGTTTGTGGTTGAAGCCATAAAATTATTGCCTCCGATTGCGTCCTGATGATATTGATTTCAGGCGGTTTATAAAAACATTTTTTCAGGTTGAAGTTTAGTCTTGAATGAAGGCACAAATCTGTGATGACAGTCACAATTTTCTGAAACTTTAATTAAAAAGGTGAATCAAAAGCAGCGATTTTTTTTGTCAGCTCAACCGATTTTCACTCAGAATTTTTTCTTATGGGCGATATAGACGGAATTTACAGAAACAGAATTTGTGTAAGGGTTCGCAAATTCGACCGTTTGAGCCGTCGCCGCGCCGAAGACGGATTCAAGGTGTTTTGTAAAATTTTCGTCCGCCGGATCATTTGACCAGAGCGCAAATGCGCCGCCTGTTTTTAGTTGCCGGCAGAGGGATTCGAGTCCTTCCGCGCCGTAAAATGATTCGTTCTTTTGATTGAGAAAATGCGTGGGCGTGTGATCTATGTCGAGCAGAATCGCGTCAAATTTCCGTTCTTTATCTAAAACATCAAAACCCGTCCGTGCCAACTCGAAAAAATCGCCCTGGCGCATCTCGCATCGCTCGTCTTCCGATAAAATTTCGCCCAGCGGAACGAGTTTGTTTTTGTGCCAGTCAATAACTTCCTGAAACAAATCAATGACCAGCAGGAAACGCACCATTTTATTTTCAAGTGCCGCCGCCGCCGTATAGCCCAAACCGAGACCGCCGACAATGACATCGAGTTCGCCTTGCAATCCGGCTAATCCGAGCCGTGAAAGCTCGCGTTCGCCGGTCGTAAAAAGGCTCGACATTAAAAACTCGTCGCCGAGTTTAACCTCGAAAACCTCCGTGTTTTGCAAAAGAGTTTCCAATCTCC
>CAYUGW010000103.1:0-10073 GCA_964444245.1 uncultured Blastocatellaceae bacterium
TGCAAAAGAGTTAAACCTTGAATTTCCAGAGTTTTATCAAACCGCAGACTTTCCTTTTGAACTTTTTCCAATTCCTTTTCTATCGAACCCGTTTTCGGAATTTGCGAGAAAAATTCGTCCGGCGTTCTGTTCTTTTCGGAAATCCCTTTGCCGTCAACTTTCGTTACATTTCTGAATTCGGAAACAACGGACGCGTCGCGTGTCGATTGATAAACCAGAAAATTCGATTCGATAATGTTGCGCTTGCTTAAATCGCCGTTTTGTTTATAGCTTTCAAAGGTTTTGGTTTCTTTTGAGATTAAATCCTTAAAACCTTCAACATAGACAACGGTTTGCGCGTCGGCATTTTTGAGAATCGCGTCCAAATTATTCTGGGCTGAAGAAAAACCCGCACCGAAAGCAAATAAAATAAAGCCGAAAACTATGAATTTGAACATCCCATTTGTACTCCTTGAAAAATAAAACTTGATTTATTATTGAAACACAATTTTAATAGAAACAACAAATTTTATGAAAACACAACCCGATATTTGGAAACGGATCGAATCGAAGGAAATCGCCGATTGCCGCGTTTTCCGCGTCAGAGAAGATATTTGCCGGCGCGAGCGCGATTCTTCGGAGCATACATTTTTCGTCGTCGAAAACCCCGACTGGGTAAATATTATCGCGCTGACAAAGAATGAAGAAGTGGTACTGATCGAACAATTCAGGCACGGCGCGGAAGAAATTATTCTGGAAATTCCGGGCGGAATGCTCGATAAAGATGAAACACCGGAAACGGCGGCGCGGCGCGAGCTTTTGGAAGAAACCGGATTTGAAGCCGAAGAATTTATTTATCTCGGAAAATCGCATCCTAATCCGGCAATTCAAAATAATACGATTTATCATTTTCTGGCGAAAGATTGCGAGAAAACCGGAGAAACGAGTTTTGACGAACACGAAAGCGTAACGACAAAATTAGTTCCCTACGAAGACGTGAAAAACTTAATAAAAAACGGCGAAATCACGCACGCGCTGGCAGTTGCGGGATTTTATTATACGGCTGTTTATCTGAACAGACTTTGACTCGTTTGAGGATAAAAATATGCGAACATCGAGAATAATAATCTATTTTTTGATCGGACTTTTTCTGGCACAATCCGCTTATTATTATTCGGCTCTGCCGGAAAAAATGGCTTCGCATTTCAACGCGGCGGGCGAAGCTGACGGTTGGATGTCGAAAAGTTCTTTTTTTATTTTTGAAGGCGGAATTTTGCTGCTGATCTTAGCCGAATTCGCTTTAATTCCCTATTTAATGAAAATATTGCCCGCTTCTCTGATAAATCTGCCGAACAGGGATTTTTGGCTGGCAAAGGAAAGACGCGAAGAAACCTTTGCTGCGATCGGAGAATATCTTGAATGGTTCAGCATTTTGCTTTTGGCATTATTTATCGCGGTAAATCAGTTGGTTTTCCGCGCCAATATTGCCCGAGAAAATCTTTCTTCGACCGCAATGCTGGTGATTTTAGGCGCATTTTTCGCTTTTACGATTTTCTGGCTTGTGAAATTTTTCAGACGGTTTAAAATTAAAAAAATATGAAAATTGAATTAACAAAAATCGCCCACGCCCGTTCGGGCGACAAAGGAGACACGGCAAATGTCGGTTTGATCGCTCTGCGGGATGAATTTTATCCGATTTTGGTTCGGGAAGTTACCGCAGAAAAGGTCAAGGAGCATTTCGGCGAAATCGTCAAAGGCGAGGTCGAACGCTTCGAACTGCCGAATTTGAGCGCGTTGAATTTTCTTCTGCACGAATCTTTAGGCGGCGGCGGAACTCTGTCTTTGATGACCGACGCGCAGGGAAAAACTTTTTCGACCGCGCTTTTGCGGATGAAAATTGAAATTGCCGGGGATGAAGCCGAAAATTTAAAACTTTAAAACTATCTTATTTTACTATAAAATCACATAACCAACCCGATTTCACCTGAGGAGTAATAATTATGACTATTCACATTTTTTCCCGTTTTTTGCTTATCTTTTTCTGTCTTTTTATCTCTGTTTCCGCGCAGAATTTAAAGTTTGAACGCGACCGTCACAAGTCAATGTTAAAAAATATTAAAAACGATATTGAAAAACATTATTACGATCCCGATTTACGCGGAATCGATATTGAAAAAAATTACAAAGAGGCTCTCGAAAAATTAGACCAAGCCGCTTCCATCGGTCAAATGAACGGTATTATCGCTCAGTTTATGATTGACTTTGACGATTCGCATTTGTTTTTTAGTCCGCCCGGAAAAGTCAACAAAACCGATTACGGATTTGAAATGCGGATGGTCGGCGATAAATGTTTTGTTTATTCGATTGATGAAAAAAGCGATGCGGCAAAAAAGGGATTGCAGATCGGCGACCAGATTTTTGCTATCGAAGGATACGGTCCATCTCGCGAAAATTTCTGGAAATTGAACTATCTTTTTTATCGTCTGCGCCCCCAACTCGCAGTTAATTTGGCGGTTATCAAACCCGACGGAAAAGAAATTATTTACCAGGTCAATGCCCATGTAAAATCCGGCAAGAAAATAATGGATTTAACGGGTGCGGATATTAATGAATACATCCGAGAATCGGAAGATGCCTACAGGCAATCAACCAAACAGTATTTTTACGATGCGATTGACGGAGTTTTCGTCTGGAAAATGCCGTCTTTCAGTCTCGATCCTTCCAAAGTTGATGACATTATGAACCGCGCCAAAAAACCGCAAAATATGATTTTAGACCTGCGCGGTAACGGCGGCGGTCGGGTTGATATGGTCTTGCGATTGATCGGCAATTTTTTCCCCGAAGAAATAAAAGTCGGAGATGAAAAAGAGCGAAAAAAAACCAAGGAAGTTTTAGCCAAATCACGCGGGAATAATAGTTATACCGGAAAGATCGTGGTTTTGATCGATCACGATTCGGGTTCGGCTTCGGAGGTTTTTTCAAAGGTTATCCAACTCGAAAAACGCGGCATCGTGATCGGCGATCAATCTGCCGGAGCCGTTATGAAATCGAGATATTTCGGGCATAGAACGGGAATAGATATAGTTGCTTTTTACGGCGCGAGCATAACTATTGCCGACCTTGTAATGAAAGACGGGAAAAGTCTGGAAAAAATCGGCGTAATTCCTGATGAAATACTGCTTCCGACGGCGCAGGATTTGGCAAACAGGCGCGATCCGGTGCTTTCGAGAGCATTCGAGATTTTAGGATTTAAGGTTTCGGCTGAAGATGCCGGAAAGATTTTTCCCGTTGAATACGAAAATTAAGTTAAACAAAAAAATCAAGTTTGAGATGAAGGAAGAATTACAGAAAAAAATTAAATTCGATTACGCGCAAATCGGCGGCGTAAAACTGCATTATGCAACTGCCGGAACAGGCGCAAAACTCGTCGTTTTATTGCACGGTTTTCCCGAATTCTGGTATTCGTGGCGGCATCAGATCGTCGCTCTATCTGATGAATACACGGTAGTTGCGCCCGATATGCGCGGATTTCACCGGTCGGACAAACCGAAAAAAGTTTCCGATTATGAAATTGATAAATTGATTGACGACGTGATCGGTTTGATTCATCATTTCGGACGCGAAAAAGCCGCCGTCATCGGACACGATTGGGGCGCGTTGGTCGCCTGGGAATTGGCGTTGAATTATCCCGAATATCTTTGGAAACTCGGCGCAATGCAGATTCCGCCGCTGCCGATCTGGAAGAAAAATCAGAGCTTGAAACAGTTTTTCGCCAGTTGGTATATGTTATTTTTTCAAATCCCGTTTTTGCCGGAATTTCTTTTTAAACTCAGCGATTACAAGATTTTGAGCGATGCTTTGAAAAAATCTACCGCCGAAGAAGACATTTTTACCGATGCCGACATCAATGAATATAAAAAAGCCTGGAGCGAACCTTTTGCGATGACGGCGATGATCAACTATTACCGCGCAAATGTTTTAAAACACTTTTTCACGAAATACGAAGAATTGCCGAAAATCAAAATCCCGACTCTTTTTATCTACGGCGAAAAAGACAGAGCGATTTTGCCTGAAACTGTCCATGGAATCAGCGAAATGATTGACGGCGAATATGAAGAAATCCGCATCCCGGAAGCCGCGCATTGGGTTCAGCAGGAAGCTAAAACGGTCGTAACACAGACTTTGCGCGAATTTTTGGCAAAGTAAAATTGTGAAATTTAATTACTGAATAAATAGCGAATAGTTAATAGTTAATAACGAACAGCTATTCGCTTTTAACTATTAACTATTCGCTATTTATCAAAGGAAAGTATGAGTAAAAGTCTGGTTTTGCAAAAAGCGATAAAATTTGCGTTACGAATTGTCAAACTTTATCGTTATTTGACGGAAGAAAAACATGAATATGTTTTGAGCAAACAGATTTTGATTTCAGGAACTCACATTGCAAAATTTATTAAAGATGCAACGCAAGCCGAATCAAAACAAGCATTTTCCGCTGATATGCAAATTGCCTTAAAACGCGCTTCGGAAACTGAGTTTTGGCTGCTGATTTTGCACGCAGGTGAGTTTCTTGAAGAAAAACCTTATAATTCGATAAATGAAGATTGTATTGAACTTATTCGAATGCTGACAACGACTGTCAAAACTTCAAAAGAAAATGTCTGAAATTTTAACTTCTACCGAAAATTCGATTTTTACGATCACGCTGAATCGTCCCGAAAAGCGTAATGCTTTGAATGATACTTTGATAAATTCCGTCAAAGTCGCTCTGCGCGAAGCCGACCAGAATAATGATTTACGCGCGATTTTAATAAAAGGCGCGGGGAAAGATTTTTGTTCCGGCGCGGATTTATCGGCACTCCGGAAAATTGCCGAAAGCGACGTGTTGGAAAATCTGTGGGACGCGGAAAATCTGATGCAGCTTTTTGCTCTGCTCCGAAAGGTGAAAATTCCCGTCATCGCCGCCGTTCACGGGCGCGCACTCGCCGGCGGCTGCGGTTTGGCGACCGCCTGCGATATTGTTCTCGCCTCAAAATCCGCCGTTTTCGGCTATCCGGAAGTAAAAATCGGATTTGTTCCGGCGATGGTGATGGCGATTTTGCGGCGTAATTTAAGCGAAAAACGCAGCTTTGAATTAATTACCAAAGGCTTTAATTTCGATGCGGAAACCGCCGAAAGATTCGGTTTGATAAATCACGTCTTTGCGGACGAAACTTTTGAAAAGGAAGTTTCAAACTTCGCCGCCGAATACACAAAGGTGAGCCGTTCGGCGGTCGTTTTATCTAAAAAACTTCTCTATCAAATGGACGGAATGACGTTTGAAACCGCGCTTGAAACGGGCGCAGAAGTCAATACGATTGCGCGGCTGACGGAAGATTGCCAAAAAGGGATCGCCAAGTTTTTGGAAAAATAAAATTACTGCAATTGTTTTAATAAATTTAACGCTTGTTTGCGATCTTCGATTGTAATTTTATCCTGTAAAGGCGCGGTTATTTCGAGATATTCCTGCAAAACCGCCCGCGATTTTTCACGTTCGCCGAGTTCGGCATAAAGCATTCCCAAACGAAGCAAAACGGTTTTCGATTCGGGCAAAAGTTCGTTTTTTGCTTGATCTTTGGCGTTTTCGAGTTCGCGCAAAGCCGCGTTTTTTTCGCCTGTTTGATAATAAATAACCGCAAGTTTTTCGGTCAAAGCGGCGTGATAAATCGGCAGACGCTTTCGCGCTTCGATCAAAGATTTTATCGCTTCATCAAATTTTTTCTGCTCTGTCAGAGCAATCGCCAAGGCTTCGTAAGTTTGATAAAGCGTGTAAATATCGAGGTTTTCATTCGGCATCGCCGTTACGGTTCGCAAATCACGAACGGCTTCATCAAATTGTTGAAGATAAAGATTCGCCCGCGCTCTGCCGAGCAAAGCCTGAGCCGAAGATTTTACCGCGAGCGATTTATTATAGGCTTCAAATACCTCTGAATGCCGACCTTGTTCGGCAAGCACCGCGCCGTATTGCGACCAGTTAAAGGCGGAATTTGCGTCAATTTTAACGCTGTGTTCCCAAAGAACAAGGTTGTTTGCCCAAACCTGATTATAGAAAAATGTCTTGATTCCGAGCGGAATGCTGATTAAAACGGCGATTGCCAGAATAATTTGTTCGTTTTTTTCCTTTGAAAATTTTTCCGCCAATTCCTTTAAATACGGCACGACAATCATCAAAAACCCCAAAAGCGGCAAATATAAATAACGGTCGTGAACGATTTGTTCGGAAGGAAAAACCGTAAAATTCATCGCCGGAATGAGCGGCAGAATAAAAATCAAGAGTCCGATTTTCTGCACAAAAGAGCGTTTTGCCAATAAAAAAAGTAAAATTAAAACTGCGGTTGAAATAACTAACGGCAAAAGAAAATTAACAAAATCCAATGATTCTACGACGCGAAGCGGATAATTTGCGCCGAGCGAAAGCGGAAAAATAATTTGTTTCAGATAAAACAAAAATGCAGACGGAACAGTAAAAAGAGCACTCGAAAAACTTGCCGAATCTTCGACCGGATGAGAGATTTGTCCTAAAATCAGCCAGCGAACCAGAAAATACGCTGATGCAAGCAGAAAAAACAAACCTGTTAATTTAATTGATTCTTGTTTTGAACTTTGATTATCCTTGCTGAAAATCAGCCAAAACACCGGAAAACAAAGAAAAGCGACTTCCTTTGAACCAAGCGCGAAAGCGTAAAAAACAAGTGCAAAAATCAAATCCGGTAATTTGCGCCGTTCCGCAAAATTTCCCGCAAACCAAATGGCAAGCAGAAAAAATAAACCGAAAAGCAGATCGGGAGAACCGGCGATCCAGGCGACCGATTCCGTGTGAACCGGATGAACCGCAAAGATCAAAGCGATTGAAAACGATAAAATTTCCGACAAATTCCAACGCCGGAGCAGAAAATAAGCAAGCGTACAAATGCCGATATGAAGCAGAATATTTAACAGATGCCAGCCGAACGGGTTAAGTCCGAAAAGCCGGAAATTCAGAATATTAAATGCCGTAAAAGTCGGTCGCCAATAATTGCCGGCGGCAATCGTGCCGTCGCCTTTGAATGCCCAAACATCTGAAAACACAGCTTTTGTGTAAAGCGTAGAATCCTGAATCAGAGGATTTCTGACGATCTGCCGCGCATCGTCATAAACAAAATCGCCGCCGAGCGAATTGGCAAAAACGACAAATGCGATCAAAATTACCGGCAATAAAAATCTGAAATCCTTTTGCCAATTTTTATTTTTTTCGGACATTTATTGTTGGAATATAATGAAAATTATTTCACACGGAAAACAAGAAAATAATCTACGCCGTCGCTTTTGACGAAATCGTGTTCTTCTTTTAACGTGAATCCGGCTTTTTCGGCTTCCGATATGACGGTTTCTTTGTCAATACCGTGATCCGAGCCGTCGCCGTCCCGCTCGATTATTCCGACTAAAGCATCTTTTTTCAAAGATTTACGCAAGTTATCGAGAAGTTTTACAGGTTGCGAAATTTCGTGATAAGTCTTTAAAAGCAAAACCGCATCAATCGAATTTTCTTTTAATTTCGGATCATCTTCCGCGCCGAGAATGGTTTCGATATTTGTAAAATTTTCCTTTTTGGCGCGTTCGTTAATATATTTTATCGCGTCTTCATTGATTTCAACGGCAAAGACCTTTCCTTTTTCGCCGACTTTTTTTGCCGCTAAAACAGTGAACCAACCCGAACCCGCGCCGATGTCGGCGACCGTTTTGCCTTCCGTAATTTTCAAAACTTCCAACACGCGTTCGACTTGCAAATTTTCGGCGCGTTTTTCGCCTTCAAAAATCGAAAGATCGCCCTTGTATGGATCGCTCGTCGCGCGATTTATGTTTCCATCAAAAGGCGTTGCGGTCGGAGTCGAAACCGGTGTCGGAGTCGGCGTAAATTCCAGTTTTGAAGTAGAAACCGTCTGACACGAAGAAAAAACCAGCGCGGCAACCAAGTACAAAAAAACAACTTTTGCTAAAACAAGTGCGGCAATAAATTTTTTCATAAACTTATTGTGAATGATTGAGGAGTGCTTTTTCAAGCGGATTTTCGCTAATTTCGTCAATCAAGCCGATTTCTAACGCTTCTTCGGCGGAAACTCTTTTTACAGTAAGCAAAATTTCGAGAGCTTTTTTCCTTCCGACGAGGCGCGGCAGCATTTGCGTTCCGCCCCAACCCGTGATTATTCCGAGCCTTGCGCCGGGATGCGCGAAAACCGATCTTTCGGAAGCGATTCTTTTTTTGCAGGAAAGTGCCAGATCGAGCGCACCGCCCAGACAAAATCCGTCAATCGCGGCGATTGTTTTTTTTGAAGAATTATAGATTTTCTGCATCAAACGCTGCCCGCGCAAGCCGAATTCGATTGCCGTTTTTTCCGTTAAGAGAGAAACTTCATTCAAATTCGCACCCGATGCGAAAGTATCGCCCGAACCTGTAAAAATAACGGTTCTAATGTTTGATTCAGTTTCTAAAAAGGTGAAAATTTCGCTGATTTCTTCGAGAGTTTTAACCGAAAGAGGATTTTTAATTTCAGGTCGTGAAAAGCGAATTATTGCAATTTTATTTAATAAATTAATTTGCAGATTTTCAAAATCAAATCTGTGTTCATCTGTGTTCATCTGTGGATAATTTAAAAGAATATTGCCCACGTTGCAAAATCTTCCGTAAAATTTTCAAAGTGATGCGGCACGTTTGCGGCGACAAAAAACGCATCGCCCGTTTCGCAAGAAAATCTTTCATTTTCAATAACTAACTCGCCCTTGCCGCGCACGATAAAATAAAATTCGTCTTCCTCGTGAAAGGTCTGAAAATCCGTTTCTCGCGGCGCGAAAAACACCAGCGACACATTTCCCTTTGAAAAAGGTTCAATATCAAAAACGCCGTTCTTCCATTTTTCGTTCGCCGGCAGAGGCAATTTTGCCAGCATTTCTTCGATCGTAAATTTCATTTCAGGTTTAAATTGACGTTGTAATATCGTCGCGTTTTTTCAACTCGGTAAAAATCGCAAAAACTTCGCGGTCGGTTCTTTTTGCCAGTTTTTTTTCTTCTTCGCGCCTCACTTTAATTTTCTTGAAATTTTTCAAAACCTGCCAGAATGCCAGCAGAAAACCGGGTTTGAATGTGATCGGCGCGGTTAAAACAAGTATGCAAATCCAGTAAATATGCGATCCGATCATTTCGCGGTCGTGCAGATTTATCCAGTTAAAGATGATCCGGTTGCGCTGTTTGACGCGCCAGATCTTGCGGCGGTTAAACGAGCGCATGGTCGAAGAAATCCGGTGATACACACTCGCCCGCGGTTCATAAACGACCGTAAAACCGCGCTTCCAGGCGCGATAGCTGATCTCTATATCTTCCCAGTAATTCGGGTAGAGCAATTCTTCAAACCCGCCCATTTCGAGGAATTTCCGGCGGTCATACATCGTCGAACCGCCGCCGCCGAACATCGAATAAAACGCGTTTTGCTTTTTGTTGCCATTTAAACCGACTTCCAGATAGCTCTCGTGAACGCGGATAAACCCGCGCGAAAAATCTCCGATCTTGCCCATTCCGCAGATATGTCCGCCTTCAAAATCATAAGCCTTGCAATGCGCGGCGAAAATTTTCGGATTTTCAAAATTTTCAACCAGCGGCAGAATCGCATCTTCATTTACTTCGACATCGTTATTGACAAGAAAAACCAGCGGAAAACGCGCCGACTTGATGCCTTTATTAGTCGTTGCGCCGAAGCCTTGATTCAGATCGTTTCGCAAAGCGCACAGTTCGACGCGCACGTTTGACGCGGTATTTTCCCGTTTGATTCTCTCGCGCTGCGCCAGCAGCCAGTTGTAAGATTCATCCGTGCCGCCGTCATCAACAACGATGATTTCGACGCGGCAGTTTGTTTGTTTTGAGTAGCGTTCGGCGGCTGAAATAACAGACGGCAAAAAACGCTTGAGCAAATCAATTCCATTCCAGGTTGGAATGACGATACTAACATCAGATTTCATAAAAGTTGGTATTATAATTTAAGTTATGATTCTTCGCAGTAACAGCGGTGGATTTTTATTAAATTTGT
>CAYUGW010000104.1:0-10044 GCA_964444245.1 uncultured Blastocatellaceae bacterium
CGTTTTGGCGGGCGCCGCACTGTTTGCGACAAATCCGTCGTGAACGGCTTTGCGCCAGTTGTCTTCAAAAGTTGTCGCAGCGGCAGCCGTCGGCGGCGAACCGCCTGTCTGATTTGCATTATTCCCAGTAGCAGCAGGTGTCGGCGAAGTTGCCGGAGTTGCCGTCGGCGATGCTGCCGGTGTCGTCTGCGGAGTCGGTTGAGCATTTGCGGGAGTTGCCGGTGTCGCAGCCGCTTGCGGCGCACCCGCAAAACCTTGTCTTTGCCAGTTTTCTCTGACAATGTCGTAATCTTTTTTATCGTAATTTTCCCGGAAGAAAACCTGCACGACTTCGTGTGCGCTCTTACCGTCATAGAGCGGATCGATCAATGGTTGTACAATCGAAACCGTTCCGTCAAAAGCGCGCGTATCGCTCCACATTTCGAGAAAATGTTTTTCGGAAATATGCCAGTGACATATTTCTGCCGTTTCATCGAAGTATTGTCCGAGATGAACGCGAAGCGGTATTTTATCCAATCTTTCCTTGTTTAATTTCAAATCAGCCGGAGTATTATAAACCGGATTTCCGCTCAAAACGACGAGCATTTTCACCGCGCCGCCGTCAATTTCGCCGATGAGCTGCCGGAGCATCTCGATCTGCGTCATTTCCGGGTTCATTTGCAGAGGCTCGGTGTAAGTTACGGTTTGCCCGACATTTCCGAGCGCGGCGTTCATCGCGTGTGCCAGCGCGTGAACCATCGGCGGCTGATTATCTCCGGCGACGACGAGCGATCTGCCTCTGTTTTCGAGCAGATCTTTTGCCATCACCTGAATCCATTGCGCGTTTTCCGTATAGGTCGAACTCGCGCCCGAAACGCCCAGAGCCGCCGCAATCGCCTTGGCAATTTCCGGTATTTGACTCGGCTTGACGGCAAGCCGGTGATCGGCTTTCGCGCCCGTCAAGGTCATTGTCGATTCAATCGCATAAAGACGGTTGATTTCCTTTTTTTCTTCGGAAAACGCCCGCCCCTTTGTGAAATCTTTGATATAACGGACGTTAAAACCCGAGAAGATATCGGCATCGAGCGTTAAAATACGCTGCGCCTGATCGAATCTGTAAACCGTGTGCGCCGGAGAGCCGAAAGCCATCTGCGCTCCAGCCATCGCATTATCTCTATTGACGGGTTCGTATTGATAAACTTTCGCATTCGGAAGTTCGGTCAAAAGCTGCCGGAACTGCGCAATAAGTGTCGGGGATGTAACGGTTTCGGTTAAGAATCGTACGCCCGCGCCGCCGTCTGCGCGGTTTTCATCAATCGCGGCACGAATTTCGGACATAAAATTCTGCCAGGTTGACGGATTTCCGCGATATGTTATCTGCTGCGAACGATCGGGATCATACATTGACAAAAGCGATGCCTGCGCCAGAGAATCGGTCGCGCCGAGACTTCCCGGATGCTCCGGGTTTCCTTCGATCTTGGTCGGACGACCTTCATTCGATTTTGCGAGAAGTCCGGTCGCAATACCGCCGAGCGACATTGCCGTGGCATAAAACATCGGTTTGCCGGGAATCAGTCCTTCGGGCTGATTGACATACGGGATGATCTTTTCCGCCGGCTGAATAACGCAACCGCTCAAACCCGCAAATGCCAGCGACGCGCCCATAATTTTGACGAAATTACGGCGGCTTAAAGAATTGTCCCATTGTTCGGCGTGTGCCGGATATTCCTGTTTGACAAATTCTTCAAACTCCGGCGCGTCCACAAATTCCTCGACGCTGCGCCAATATTGTTTCCCGTTTTGCCCGAGAATCTTTTCTCGCAATAATGCAAAGTTAGTTTTACTGTCTTTGCTAGCCATTATTTTTTTTGTTCCTTAATCTTTTAATTAATTACCGGTGACAAGTCGAACAACTCGTCAACAATTCCGTACTGCGAAGTTTTCCAATCTTTTCCTTGACTTCCGCTTCCTGCGCCGCCGTCATCTGATACGGGTCGAAATTCATATTATAAATTTCGGACTGCGGACGAATTTCCGGTCCCGGGTCGCGGTGGCACGACAGACACCATTCCATCTGCAGAGTATGTTCCTGATAAACCGCCGGCATATTATCGATCTGCCCGTGACACGAGGCACAGCCGACACCTTTGGCAATGTGAATGCTGTGATTGAAATAAGCGTATTCCGGCAAATCGTGAACTCTTTCCCACTGGATCGGTTTATTTTCCCGGAAACTTTCCTTGACGGGTTCGAGATACGGGCTGTCCGCCCAGATCTCGTTATGGCAGTTCATACAAGTTTGCGTCGGCGGAATTCCGGCGGAAGCCGATGTTTCGACCGATGTATGGCAATAACGGCAATCTATACCGTCGTCGCCGACGTGATGTTTATGGCTGAACTGCACGGGTTGTTGTTTTTCAAGGTATTGTCCGGTCAAATATGACGAACGGGCGATCTGTGTATAAGCGAAAAAAGCCGTACCCGCCAAAACTATCGCGACGACAAAACTTGCCTTCGCTACATTGTTTGCTCCGCGATGAAATATCTGTGCCATTTTTATTTGTCCAAAATTTCTGAAATTTAAAATCAGACCAAGCCTTGATTTATTAATTAATCTTAAAAAATCCGGCAAATTCGAGTTTTTAGCTAACTGGTTAAGAACGATTGTAAAATCTTATCCTTAGATTTTACAGAATCTTACAAAATCCGCAAATTCTCATACAAAGATATTTATTTTTACACCTTTGTGCAAGTTTTCACAAAATAAGTTTTTCTGATAAAACTGATTAATTTTTTTATTCGCTAAAATTTCGGTTCGTTAAAATTTAAGATTCCGCCGAAAGAAGAGCAACACCGATTGCCGAGGCGTTTTCGCCCAGTTTGCCTTCAACGATTTTCGTTGTTTCAAACGACGGTGCGAAGGAGATTTCCTTCGCCCGGCGAATAATTGCATCGAGAACGAGATGTTCGGCTTGCATAATTTCGCCGCCGACCACGATTTTTTCAATATTGAGTAAATTTATCACACCGGCAATCGCCGTTCCGACATAATTTCCGGTTCGCTCGAGCATCATTTGAGCAAAATCATCTCCATTTTTCGCTGCGGTGATAATATCAGCCAGAGTAATTTCATATTCGCCGATTTTGCTCAAAGAAGACGTATGATCCTGATGAAACCGACTTTTTGTGCGGGCGACGATATTGGCGGTCGAAGCAACTCCTTCGAGTTTCAGTCCTTCGGAATTAATGGCGATATGACCGAATTCCCCGGCAAAACCGGACGCGCCGTGCCAGATTTTCCCATCTAAAATAATCGCGCCGCCGACACCCGTACCGAGCGTCGCATAAAACATATTTCGGCTGCCGCTTCCCGCACCGATTAAAAATTCGCCGTAAGCCGCCGCGTTTGCATCATTTTCGACTAAAAATTTGAGTCCGGTTTTCGCTTCCATTTCGCCGAAAAAATCCGGTTTTTCGTGTTCGGGAATAAAAGTCGAAAAAGCGACACGCTTTGTTTGCCGGTTTATTAAACCGGGAACAGCGATCCCGATTTTGTCGAAACTTCCGAATTTTTCCCGCACTTCATTAATAAACTCGGTAAGATTTGCAAAGGTTTCAACCTCTTTATTGACCAAACCCCGATGAGCGGCAGCCAATTCTCCGCTTCTATTCACGCAAACGGCATTGATTGCCGAGTTTGAAATCTCGATTCCGACAAATTTTCCCGTTTGATTGTTGGTGTCGCTCATCTTTACTCTAAATCAAAAAATTATGTCGTAAATGATTAGGTCTTTGATTATTAGTGAAAAAGTTTAAAGGTGAAAAAGCGGAAAAGTTTTTGATCCTTCCGATATTTGGTTTTTCTGAAAATAAACAGCTTTTAGCGGAAAAGGCTTTTTATCAGACAAAAATGAACTTTTCCACTTTTTCACACTTTCATTTTTTCACCATTTCTAAATATCTGACCTGACCGATACATTATGTCTATAAATACTTTTCGGACAAAAAACTAACGGAATTTTAGACTTAACCTAACAAACTGTCAAACAAAGGCTTAAAATATAAATTCTAATATTTGAAATCTGAAAACGGTTGACTCAAAGACTTTAGAAAGTTACTCTTTTATAGTTTAAACGTGAAGTAAGTTTTCAATTTTCACCAATGGAACAAATAAACGAGTTAATCGAAATATACGGCATCTACGCAGTTTTTGCGCTCTGCACGATTGAAGGCGACATCACGCTTTTGCTTTCGGGAGTTATGGCTCACGGCGGTTTTTTCGGTCAATACGGTTTTTTAAAGGTAATAATTGCCGGAATACTCGGCGGCATTGTCGGCGACAGTTTCGGTTATATGATCGGACGGGTATTTCAAAAAACCATCAAAGATTATCGTTTTTATAAGATCGCCCAACCGAGAATCGAACGCCTGATTGATAAATTCGGCGGTTTTGCCATTATTATTTCCAAGTATATTTACGGCATTCGCGGCGCGATGTGTATTTTTTACGGAATCGGCAAAATGCCTTACTGGCGTTTTCTGATCCTCGATCTGATCAGCTGCACGATCTGGGTTTCGATGCTTGCCGGAATCGGTTATTTTTTCAGCGGTGCGATCACGACGATCATCGGGGATTTCCAGCAAATCGGAATTGCTCTTTTCTTTATAGTTTTATTCGGCGTTATCGTTTTTTATTTAATGGAGCATTACTGGCTTTCGCCAAAGGTCGAGGATGCCGATCCGGCAACGATTCTTAAACTGGAAGAACGGCTTCACGGGTTTGAAGAAGTCGCACACGAAAAACTTCACGATTTGGGCGAACGCCTGCATTTAACGAGTTCGCCGGATAAAAAGCAGGAAGATATTGACAAAGAAAAAAACAAACCGGAAAAAGAAGTTAAGAAAAAAGCGCGTACAACGACTCAAAAATAGTTGATTTTATAAAAACGTAACCGTCTTATTGTGCATAGCGGAAAATATTTTTACAAAGAAATCCCGTCGCCCAATTTGATAAAAAACTCTTTCACCTGTATTTTTATTAGTTTTACAGTTAAAAAAATCTAAGAAATTCATAATTCAATTCATTACTAAAAATCTGAGGAAATAACCTGTGATAATCGAATCGTCTGCACCGGCAAGAGTTGATCTGGCGGGCGGAACAATTGATATACCGCCGCTTTTTTTGTTTCACGAAGGTGCGGCAACCGTAAATTTCGCCGTTAATCTGTTGGCAAAATGCCGCATTGAAACCCGCGATGACCAAAAAATCGTCATCGAATCGATTGACCGCGGCGATAAAGTGGAAACGACTCTGGAAAATATTAGAGAACTGGCAAGTGAGCCGCGTCTCGAACTGCCTGCAAAACTCGTCTATTTTTTCAAGCCGGAAACGGGTTTTACGATGACCGTAAAATCGGAAGTTCCGGCAGGCGCGGGACTTGCGGGTTCTTCGACGCTGGCAATCGCCTGCATCGGTGCGCTCAATCATCTGGTCGGAAACCGCTACGCACCGGAAAAATTCATCCCGATTGCGGCAAATATCGAAACGCAGGTGATCAGAGTTCCGGCGGGTTTTCAGGATTATTATCCGGCGCAATACGGCGGCGCGGCGTGCATCCATTTTCGCCCCGACGGAATCGTCCGCGAGGCTCTGGAAATTGACAGGGAGACGCTCGAACGGCGAATTGTTGTAATCTATACGGGCGAGCCGCGCAATTCGGGCATAAATAATTGGGAAATCACGAAACGCCATATTGACGGCGACCGCGAAATTTTCGATATTTTTGAAGGAATCCGCGATTCGGCTTTGAATTTGCGCGAAACGCTTCTGCAAAATGATTGGCAAACGGCAGGCGAGATTTTGCGAAAAGGGTATCACGAACGCAAACGGCTTTCGCCGAATATTACGACTCCGCAGATGAATCGGTTTATCGAAAAAGCCGAAGCAATCGGCGCAATCGGGACAAAGGTGTGCGGTGCGGGCGGCGGCGGCTGTATCGCTTTCTTTTGCAAAGAAGGCAGAAAAAAAGAGATCGAGGCGGCTCTTGCCGAAGAAAAAGATGTCGAAGTATTGGATTGGAAATTGTCCGAAAAGGGATTGACCGTGACGGAAATGTAAGCAGTAAGGCAAAAGCCAAAAGGCAAAAGTGGAAATCTTTTTTAAGTAATTGGATTTCCTGAGTTAATCGCTTGATTTATTAAAATCGATAAACCGGATTACTTTTGTTTATCCGCTTAAGATTTTGTAAAAAGCGGCTTCAGAGCGCACCGAAAGTTTATTTTGCGGCAAACCGATTTTAATTTTTCGTCTTCAAATCCGGCAGCCCGTTTCCCCAAATTCAATTTTCTTAGGAGATAAAAAAATGAAAAAATCTTTATTTACAGTATTATTTTCAATCATCGCCTTCAGCTTTTCCGTTCAGGCGCAAGCCGACTTTTCATCTTCGCGTTTAAATAATCTTTCAAACGAGCTTAAACGCCACACGGTCGATCTGGTTGACCGGACATACAACGATCTGAGACGCGGCAGGTCAAACACCAGACGCGAAGTCGAGGCGGCATTTCTGGCACAGCAATTCGATGCCAGTGCCGGACTTTTCCAACAGATGGTGCGCGATAATCTGCGCGCCGGTGAACTGCGCGAGGCGACTTCGATTCTTAAAGGTTTAGCCGGGCGCGCCCCGAATTTCGGCGCGAACAGCAATCTTTGGCGCGAGGCGAGAACGGCGGTCGAAGCCATCGAACGCGAACTCGGCGGTGGAAATAACGGCGATGGCGGCGGCACCGGCGGACCAAGTCCCGGAACTGCCTTCTGGCGCGGAACAGTTGACGCTAAAGTTCAATTGGTAATCAGAGATCGCAACATTGAAACCCGTACAATCACAGGCAGAGCATATCCGGCGGGAACTTTCAGTTTTACAAATTCAATGCCGAATCAAAATGTCGAGGTTTCGGTGGTAAAAAAAGAAGGGCGCGGAAACGTACGCATTGTTCAGCAGCCGAATCGCCAAAACAATTTTACGACAATCATCGAAATTGATGATCCCGGCAGCGGCGCACGGCAATATCAATTGGAAATATCATGGTAATTTAATTTGCGATTTGCGATTTGCGATTTGCGATTTATCTGAAATTTAATAAAACATTTTACAAAAATGACTTATTAAGCGGAAAAATGAAAACAAGTTGGACACAAGAAGAAAAGGCATCTCGAATTCGAGAAGCCTTTTCTTTATCTGTAAACGCTTTAAATATTTTCAATCGCAAATCGCAAATTGAAAATCGCAAATTGAAACTTACCTTCTATCCTTAAAAGCGTCGTAAAGTTCTGTGTGGCGGCTCGTCAGCGGCAGGAGACGACCGTTAATGAACAAATACTTGATATTTGTCCGGGCATCTAAAATATCGCCGTCGGTGACGACGATGTTGGCAACTTTGCCGTTTTCAATCGAACCCATCCGATCGGCAACTCCCAAAATCTGCGCCGGATAAAGCGTCACGGATTTTAAGGCTTCATCCTTCGGCAAACCGTATGCGCCAGCCATTCCCGCCTGATACGGCAAATCACGCGCATTCGCGCCGCCGTCGCCCGTTCCGATACAGAACCGGATTCCGGCTTGGAGCATTTTTGCCGGGGCTTCAAACATCGAATCATATCCATCATCCTGAGTTTGCGGCAAACTCCAGACGTGTGTGTAAATGACCGGAATATTGTTTTTCTTCAAAACATCCGCCGCCTTCCAAGCCTCCGCGCCGCCCATAATTATCGCCTTGAATTTCATTTCTTCGGCAAATTTTACCGCGCCGCGAATGTCGCGCTCGCGATTTGCCGTAAAAATAATCGGCTTTTCGCCGCGCAAATACGGAATTATCGCTTCCATTTTGAGATCGGTCGGCGTATATGGCAGAGATTTATTCTGCGCGTAAGCATCTCTCGCTCTGGCGTAAGCTGCGGCATCTTCAAAGATTTTCTTTAACGCCTCGACATTTTTATCGCGCTGCGTAACGGCTTGATTAAATTCGATAAAACGCGGTCCGACACCGGGCGTAAAACCTGCAAAGGTCGAGACTTGCGGAAAATTAACAATTAAAGAATGCGTCGGGATAACCGCCATTTCCGACTGCGTCGCGCCGTTCAAGTTTATAACCGCCGATTGTCCCGAAATCAAACCGCCGATCGGCATCGAAAGAACGGTCGTCGTTCCGTTGACACGCGTTACGTTGATATGCGAAGTATGCGGATTGATTCCGTTAATGGCTTTGGCGTTTGAATTCATATTGCCCGTTTCGGCAACATCAACGGTCCCGGCGGCACCGCCGCTGATTTCGCGCAAACCCATATTCGTCGCCGCATCGATCATTCCCGGATAAACGCTCAAACCTTTGCCGTCAATAGTTTCCACACCGCTTCCGGGTTTGATATTGCTGCCGAAGGATTCGATCTTTCCGTCGCGGATAATAATCGTTCCGTTTTCAATCGTCGCCCCCGAAACCGTCACGATTCGCGCATTCGTAATCGCAAAAGTTCCGGCTCTGCCCGTTAAATTCTGCTGAGTTCCGCCGCTTTGCGCGAAAATCGAAAGAGAAATTAATCCACAGATAAACACAGCCAGACACAGATGAAAGACATTCATTTTAATTTTTACCTTTTTACTTTTTACTTTTTCCATCATTACTGTTGCTCTCCTTCTTCAACCGGTGTCGGACTCGTGCGCGGTCTTTCGCCGCGACTGCGTTTTTCGGGCGGCAGATTGGCTTCATTCTTTTCGAGTTCGGCGCGTTCGCGCGCCAGGTCTTGCCGCCGCAAAATATCCCGACCGCGATCAAAGAAAATTTCGCCTTCGATCATAGTATATTCGGGACGCGCATAGACGCTGAACGGATGTGCATTCCAGACGACGAGATCGGCATCTTTTCCGACTTCGATCGAGCCTGTGCGTTTGTCAATTCCGAGTTGTTTTGCCGGATTGAGCGTGATCATTTTCAAGGCTTCTTCTTCGGGAACGCCGCCGTATTTCATCATTTTCGCCGCATCGATGTTCAAGCGGCGGATTCTTTCCGGATCGTCGGAATTGATCGAAACAACGACACCGTTTTTCCAGAGAATCGCGGCATTATACGGAATCGTATCGTAAGATTCGATCTTAAAGCTCCAATAATCGGCAAAGATCGAAACGCCCGCGCCGTATTTGGCGATTTCGGGAGCGATCTTGTAGGCTTCGAGCGCGTGCTGAAGCGATGCGATCTTGAATCCGAATTCATCGGCAAGACGCAGTAAATTCAAATGTTCGTCGGCGCGATAACCGTGCGCGTGTACGAGGCGTTTGCCTTCCATAATTTCAACCAGCGGTTCGAGTTCCATATCCCGGCGCGGCTGAACCTTTGTTTTCTTCGCCCGAAAATCATCCCACGATTGTTTATAATCACGTGCGCGGATAAAAGCATCGCGAATCACCTCGACCGTTCCCATACGGGTTGCCGGATAACGGCGCGGCTGTCCGGACGGCGGCTGAAAATTCGAGCGTTTGACATTTTCGCCCATCGCAAATTTTATTCCGCCCGGCGCGTCCGCAATCAGAAAATCCTCGATCGGGCGACCGTATTTGAATTTGACGACCGAATTTTGTCCGCCGATCGGATTTGCCGAACCGTGCAGAAGATTCGCCGCCGTTACGCCGCCTGCCAGAGCGCGGTAGATCGTCAGATCGGTCGGGTCTAAAACATCTCTGATGCGCGTCATCGAAGTTACCGCAAACGTGGATTCATTGATGGAGTTCATCATCGCGTGCGAATGCCCGTCAATTATTCCGGGCGACACGAATTTGCCGGTTCCGTCAATAATCAGCGCGTTCGCCGCCGCCTTCAAATTACTGCCGATCTGTGTGATCTTGCCGTTGCGGATTAAAATATCCCGATTTTCGAGCGTGCCGTTTGCCGCCGTTAAAACGGTGGCGTTGCGAATTAAAACGTCAGTTTTTTGTTGAGCAGAAATCGCATTTGAAAGCAAGATGCTCAAAAAAATCGTCATTAGAAAAACCGTCTGTTTTCTCATATTTGTCAGCCTTT
>CAYUGW010000105.1:0-10037 GCA_964444245.1 uncultured Blastocatellaceae bacterium
GCTTCGATAGATCATATTCCGAATTCGTGGTCGTTTATTTCCAAACCGAAACTCGACGCTTCGCGCAAGTGGCTGCTCGGGCAAAAGCAAAATTCGATTGTCGAAATCAAAGGCATAAATGAAGCGGAAGTTGCCGAAAAGATTAGCGCAACTTTTAAGAAACAAGGATTTACGCCGACAATTTCGCAAAAGAAAGGCAAGTTTTACGTGTTCGGCGAAAGCGGCAGATGGAATCGGATGGGCGCGTATATCGTACACGTTTTCCTGTTAACGCTTTTCTTAGGTCATTTTGTTGCTTTGCAGACGGGTTTCGATGCCGACGTTCAATTCGCTCCCGGAGAAGAAACCAATCAAATCGAGATGATTAGGTTCAAACTTGATCAAAAGGAAAAATTCGCCGTCGGTTTGCCGTTTACGATTACCAGCACGGACATTCAGCAAAAACTGATCGATCCTAACGGTTCGATTGAAATTACCAATACGATTGATTGGAGTACGACCATTAAGATTGACGATCCCGAATACGGCACGACCGAACGAACCGTCAGTTTGAATAATCCGTATTCTTATCGCGGTTATCGCTTTTTTCAGGCGAGCGCGATCACCTTGGGAAGTGCCAGAAATATGACGCTGGAACTTACGCCGGAAACAGGGGGTGCGCCTTTTACAGTTAATCTTGCAAGAAACGGTTCGGCAACTTTGCCGGACGGAACAAAAGTTGATTACGATGCGTTTTTACCGGATTTCGCCTTAAATTCCGAAGGCAAAGCCGACACTCGTTCGGGTGATTATAATAATCCGGCGGTCAAATTAAATATTACAAAACCGGGCGGCGAAAAAGCCATTGCGTACGCATTTGCCGCCAAACTTCCCGATTCCGCGCCGATCGGTGCGCCGGTTGCGGGTTATAAATTCTTTCTCGCCGATTTTGAAAAATCGCCGTATGCCCACGTTTTATCAATCAAATACGATCCGTATAACGCGGCTTTTATCGCCTGGTATGTCGGCGGAATCGGTTTGATGGGCGCATTGGTTTTTGTATTTTTCGTTTCGCATCGCCGAATCTGGGCATTAATTGACAATCAGGACAATGAAAATTTTGAGGTCGTCATCGGCGGTAATACAAACCGCAATCATCAGGGATTTGAGGATAAATTCGGTAAATTGATTGATAATTTTAAATCTGATTAATTCGCTTAATTTATAAAATTTTATGGAAGAAATAAGAAGAATAGAAGACAACAGTTCATGGAAAAGGTATCTTCCGGCGATTCTTGCAATCGGCGGTTCGTTTGTCATGCTTTTTCTGCGTTTGCAAATCGGAGAAACATTTATTTCCGATACGGCTCTGATGATGCTCGCGCTTGCCGCATATATTTTAGCCGCACTTTTCCAGTTGACCAATCTTTACGCGCCTTCGGAAATGGCGCAAAAAATCGGTCTGTGGAGCGCAACGCTCGGAGTTTTCTTTAATTTGTCCAGCTGGTTCGTGCGTTGGATTGCGGCGTATGAATTCGAACTCGTACAGCTCATTCAAAGCGGAAACACGGAATCTCCCTGGATATTTCGATATATTCCGTTTGCGAATTTATACGATTTCAGTCTGGCTTTCGCCTTCGGCGCGGGAATCGGGACGCTTGTTTTTGCAACACGGAAAAACTTCCAGTTTTTAAGCGCGTTCACATTGCCGCTTGCCGCTCTGATTTTGACTCTGGCAAGATTTATCGGCGGCGAACATTCCAATTTGATGCCGATTCTCGATTCTTACTGGCGACCGATTCACGTCGGCGTGGCTTCTTTGAGCTACGGAATCGCGCTCGTCTGTTTTGCGGTTGCGGTGATTTATCTGCTTAAGGATAAAGCAAAGGTCGAAGCGATGGCGATCTGGGCGTGTGTGTTTGCCATTTCGGTGATTGCGACGATCAGCAAATTCTCTGTTTTGACCGAATTCGTCTATCGCGCCGGACTTTTTATTCCGAATCCGACCGGCGGAAAACCGTTTTCCGCGCCGTTTCGTATAGATATTCCGTATGTTGGCGAAACTCTGGTTTTAACGACAATTTTGCTCGTCGGCGTAATTGTTTCGTTTTTGATCTATATTTACAAAGAAAACGAAGCCGCGAAAAAAGCCGGACACGTTTTACTCAAACTTTCATTTGCAAGCCTTATTTTATCGGTCGCTTTTCTTGTTTCGGGGATTAAATCAACCGACAATATTCTGCCGAAACTGCAAGCCCAGATTGCCGCAAGCCCGAATCAATATCTGATTGCCGGACAGGAAATCGCTTCCAAACAGAGGCTTTCGGTTCAGGAATTTTCGGCGATAACTCCGGCGCAATTCGATGAAGCCGGCAAACAAAATCTGCAAAACAACGGCAACAAATTATATCTGAGTTTCGGCACGAATCCGGTCGAACTTTCCGGTTTGATCACCGCACTTGCCGGACTTTTCTTCGTGATTTTATTCAGTTTCCAAACAGACAAATTGCGCGAGCGGCTTCCTTCTCTGGAATCGCTCGATAATTTAATGTATAAAACGGCGTGTCTGGCTTTTGCGGGTTTAGCGATGCTGCTTATCACGGGCGCGATCTGGGCAAATGAATCGTGGGGCAGACCCTGGGGCTTCGATTCAAAAGAAACCGGCGCATTGGTCGCGTGGCTGACGTATGCCGGATTTTTACATACGCGGATTTCACGCGGCTGGTCGGGCAGAAGTTCGGCTTATTTTGCGATTGTCGGATTTTTGCTCGTTATTTTCACGTATCTCGGCGTTAGTTATCTGCTTCCGGGATTACACAGTTATGCTTAAGTTTTGAAACTTTTTTTATCGAAATAAGTGGACAGAACATAATTTATTTCAAGTTTGAGAGAAAAATATGAAAAGAATTTATTTCGGTTTGATCGGTTTATTTGTCGGGTTAATTTTTTGTCTTGGATATTTCTCTTTTTTCGGTTCAAGTTCCGCGCAGAAAGCTGTCCGGGAAAGATGGGAGTATTGCGCAATCAGAAACGTTTATTCATATAATCCGGCAAAAGATAACGTGAATAAAATCAACGGATTAACCGAAATTTGTTATTTTAATCCCAACGGCTGTCGTTCAAATATAGTTTCGTTTGAACTCGATTACGGAATGTTTTTGCAGCAACAAGGTTTGCCTGAAAATTTTGAATCACGCGTGCAAGCGACTTATAAAGCGACCGAAAATTCTTTTCAAAAGGCATTATCTATTTTGGGAAATGACGGTTGGGAAATTATAAGTGATCCCGAGCTAAAATTCGAGCTTATAAATATTGATGAATACAACAAATTTGAAGATAAATCTTTACTCTTTATAAGAAAAGACACGAAAGCAATTTACTTTAAAAGATTAAAACAGTAGTAATAAATGAATAAAACCAGCATTTTCATCGGAATCGGCGGAATAATAATCGGTATGATTATCGGTTTTTTCGGTGCGAATTACTTAAATAAAAGTGTCGAATCGGAAGCGCAATCAGTTATAAATCCGTCGCTTCCGCAGGTTAATAATATGGTCGTCAGAGATCAGCACACGACCGGCGGCGCGATAATGCCGGAAATCTCCCAAACTCTGGACAAGGCTGAAAATGAACCGAATAATTTTGAAGCGCAAATCGGCGCGGGCGATCTTTACTTGAAAATTCAAAATTTCACAAAAGCCCTCGAATTTTATGAAGCCGCAAATAAATTAAAACCCGACAATTACGAAACAATCGTCAAGATCGGCAATACTTATTTTGACTCGGAACAGTATGAAACGGCAGAAACCTGGTATGCGAAAGCGTTGGAAATAAAACCGAATGATGTCGGCGTGCGAACTGATTTTGGAATCACTTTTATCGAACGCCAAAAACCCGATCTGGCACGGGCGATCAAAGAATTTCAAACCTCGCTGAAAACCGATCCGAAACACGAACCGACGCTATATAATCTGGGAGTTGCGTATATCAAAACAGGCGACACGGAACAAGCAAAAACAATCGCCCACAGGCTTGAAGAAATAAATCCGCAAGGCGAATTGACTGCAAGATTCAAGAAAATTCTTCAATAAAAAAATTGACTGGAGGGCAAGCGGGGACGCTTGCCCTCCAGTCTTTTCTACAATTTATAAATCGCCTTCTTCCATTGAGATTCTTTCGATGTCGAGAAATGAATATCTCGAAACCGTTCCGTCATATAGAACAATCGTTAAAATTCCCTGATTGACATTAAATGAAAAAACCTTGTTCATCGGGCGTTTGAGAATTTTACCGTCTTTGAATCTGACAACCAGTTCGATTTTTGCGAGTTGTTCGGGTTTCATCGGAAGAACCGCGCTCGAACTCGGTGGAGGTTCGGTAACGACCGCTTCGGTTTTTGTTTGTTCAACCTCTTTATTTTCAACTGTTACTTCTTCGGTTTTCTCCGTTTCCGCTTTTTTATCCTCAAGCTCCGCCGGAATATTTTCCGTTACGACAACCTCAGGTTTTTCAATTACCGGTGTTTCAGCCATTTCGGTTGTTTCGGTTTCCGTATTTTCCACTACTTTTTCGTCAGAATCGGATCTTTTGATTTCAATTTTTGCGGAAACTTCTCCGACTTTCGGCTGTTCGACGCTTTTTACCGTAATTTCTTTTGTGAAAACAGGCGTTTCCGATTCGTTCGTTTCTGCAGGAATTTCGGCAATCTCTTTCGGTTCAGGAGTGGGTTTCTCAATTGCACCGATAATAGTGCCAACGGAATTTACGCGGACTTCGCCCTGATTGCTCGTGTTAATTTCGGGCAATTTCGTTTCTTCCGTTTCCGCAACATTATCAAGCGGCTGGAAACTTCCGGCGAATTTTATTCTGAAAGTTGCCGGATCATCATTCGGCGATCTTCCCTGAATTCTCAAGAGAAGTCTTTCAAATTTTCTGAGATAAACGATTCGTCCGGTTTCATTGTCGGAATTATCGGAAAAAACCGTGATTTTCGTCAGTGGTCGCAGCCCGTCAACGGTGAAAATATCAATGTCGCCGTCGAGATTTTGCGTTACGATATTTATAAAAACGTCGCCTTGATTTCCGTTAAAAGCATAAAAATAATTGGTCAGACGCGAATCGCCGATGCTTCTTGCCGGAATATTCCCGCTGATTTCGTTTGAAGAAACCGGTGTCGGCGTATTTTGATTGGTTGATTGCGCTTTAGAAAATGAAAAAGCCAAAAAAATAAATAATGCTGAACAGCAAACTTTTTTTAAGTTTATAAGCAAAAGATTTTCGAGTTTTTTCATTTTATTTCACCTGCATTTTTTAAACTAAATCTTTGCGTAAATGAACGAGTCTTGAAGTTTCTTCATAACCGAGATTCAAATGCGCCTTTAGACTCAGATCATTACCGATTTCGGAATCGGAAGCCATTTCCGCACAGCCTTTGCTTCTCGCCCAATTTTCCGCCATTTTCACCAAACTTCTGCCGATTCCGTTGCGCCGAAATTCAGGTTCGATCCACCAACCTTCGAGATAACCGACATTTTCCGTGTGACAATCTTCGACAAACGGGCGGATACTTGCTTCTAAAAATCCCATCAAATTACCGTCGGAAGTTTCGGCAACCAAAACCAATTGTGTTTCGGAATGAACATAAATGCCGGACATCTCCGATTTATGTTCATTATCCGCTAATTCGTCCCATAAATGCTTACGCATCCGAAACCATTCTTCAATATCTTTTTCTACTAATTTACGCACACTGAAGTTTTCTTGTGTCATTAATTCTTGATTTTAGCAATCTTTTATAAAAACCGACAACAACTATTTCAAATTAAAAAGCCGGACTGAAAATCCGGCTTTTTAACATCATTAACTTTTGAAAAGAAACCTCTATTTTGCTGTTGCCGCAGCGGTTTTGCCTTTTAAGATTTCCAGAGCTTTTTTAAGCTGAATATCTTCCGGCGACGGTTTCGGTTTTTCTACTTTCGGCGTTTCCGGTTCGGGAGCAGCCGACGGATTTTGCTTTTCCTCTTCCTGTTTGTCAACCAGTTCTTCCACCTCGAGCGGTTCGGGAGTTTCCGGTCGTTTTACCTCAACCGAAGGTTTAACGCCGGAAGTTGCCCGCGTCTCGCCGAGAAAAGAGTTTCCAGTTGCCGAAGCCCATTTTGCAACGGTTAAAAGCAGACCGTCGCCGCGCTTCATCGTAAATAATTCCTGCTGGGTTCCCGCGCCGAAACTTCTTTCGCCGACAACTTCACCGCGTTTGCGATCGAGAATCGCCGAAGCGACCACTTCCGCCGCGCCCGCCGTTCCGAGATCGATCAAAACCGCCATCTCTCCGCCGAACAAAAATTTGCCCGCGTCAGCCTGAAATGTTTTGGTAACTTTTTCTTCGCGTCCGATGACCTGTGCCAGAGTTCCTTCTTGAATAAAAAGATTGGCAACTTCGACCGCTTCCTCTAAATTTCCGGTCGCAACGCCGCGCAGATCCAAAACGATTTTTTGTGCGCCTTGTTTAGTCATTTCCTGCACATGATTGCGAATATCCTTTGCTTCTCCCGTGTCAAGACTGAAAACCTTGATAACGCCGATATTGCCCGCTTCCATTTTTGATTCGGCGGTCGGAATGGCAAATTTTCCGCGCGTTACGCTGATCGTCTGCGGTTTTTCGCCCGATCTGAGAATCCGCAGATCGACTTTTGTTCCGGCATCGCCCAAAACCAATTGACGCGCATCATAGAGCGAAATATCGCGTGTCGCCTTTGTTCCGATATATTCGATGACATCGCCCGCTTTGACTCCGGCTTTTTCTGCCGGCGAGCCTTTCGTGACCGAAATTACGTATAAATAAGACGAAACCTGCGAAAATTCCGCACCGATTCCGGCTTTATCGGCATTCGGTTTTTGAAAATCCAGCACTTGCTCCGGCGTTAGATACGATGAATACGGGTCTAAACCGTAAGGCAGCCCGCGCAAAGCTCCGGCGCGAACCTTCGCCAGATCGGGTTCGTCAACATAATCGTTTTGAATATGCTGCAAAACGCTTTCAAATATGCGAATCTGCGCTCCGGCATCATTGATCGGCTGTTGCGCGTAAGTTTTTTCCCAAACTCCGGCAAGCCCGCCGATCACGGCATATAAAGCAATTCCGGCTGAAACAATAGCAAGTGTAAATTTTCCGCGATAATTCATTCTTTAAACCTCTATAAATTTTGATACTATTACGAATAGACAACCAAAAAAGTTTATAAGTGAAAGAGTAAAAAAGTGAAAAAAGTGATTCTTTGATAAAATTAACTCTTTCATATAAAAACTTTTTTCAAAACACTAAAAGTCGAAAACCGGAAAACTTTTTCACTTTTCAACTTTTAAACCTTTAAACTTTTGACCTTTTGATTATCTATTATCAATTTTAATCGTGCAAGAAAAAGAAACAACTAAATACTTCATATTTTCAGATGTTTTTCGCGTTCCGACAAACGGCAGACTTCTCGCGCTCGATTTAGGCACAAAAAAAGTCGGTGTTGCCGTCAGCGATGAACTGCAATTCACCGTTCGCCACGTCCGTATTATCGAACGAAAAGGCTGGAAACAATTTCTCAAAGAAGTAATCAATTATCTAAACGAGTTTGATGCCAAAGCCCTCGTCATCGGTTTGCCGTATAAATTCGACGGTTCGGAAAGCGAGATGTCGGCGGAAGCCCGGCGCATTGCGCGAAACTTTTCGCTTTCGCTCGAAGTTCCCGTTTTTCTTCAGGATGAACGCGTTTCAACCTATCAGGCGCGCCGTAACCTGTGGGCGGTCGGCGCGTCGGAAAAACAAATACGCGAAAAACTGGACTCCGAAGCGGCGGCGATTATTTTGAGTGATTTTATCGAACTCCGCAATCAACTGCTCAAACAACAAGAAAAATGCTGACATCCGAACTTTCGATAAATTACAAACGCCGGGGCGATAAGATTTTCCCGTATTTAATTAAAACCGACGATGCAAATTATTTGCGCGATGCCGCCAATTTGATCGAAATATTTGAAGAATCAATCAATCGGCGGCGCGGCGAAATCGAAAACGAACTCGATGATTTTGTCGGAACCGGCACGAATTACCGAATTTTGCGCGGCTTTATCAAACTTTTAAATGATCGAAGCGAATTTGAAACTTCATCCGTCGCCGAACCGTTTGAAATTCGCCAGAAAATTTTTCTCGAAGCCGGAAAATTTCAACCCGTTTTCTTAAATTCCGAAAAACGCGCCGAAATTCTGCAAACGGTCGCCGATGAATTTGAAACCGATCCGGAAACGCTGTTCAAACAAATTTTCGCCGATCTCTCCGATAATCAAAGACTTACCCGATTTGAAATGATTTCGCCGAAGGATTTATTAGAACGCTATAATCTCGCACAGGCGCAGGCACTTTTATACAAATGCGTCGAAATGAAAATCCGCGTTATGCCCTCGGATAATCAAAATTACCGCGCGATTTTCGGTTGGATAAAACATTTCGGCTTGATTCATTCCGTCATCGGCAACACCGTCAACGGTTATGAAATAACCTTGACGGGCGCGGCTTCGCTTTTTCACCGCTCGCAAAAATACGGCATTCAAATGTCCGTTTTTCTGCCCGCGCTTCTTTTGTGCAAAGATTGGAAATTCAAAGCGGAAATCGCGCAGAAAAAAGGAAAAAATGTCTTTTACGAACTTTCGAGCGAGCAGGAAGAATTAACTTCGTGCTATTTGGACGAACCGGAATACGAAAATTCCGACAAAGAAAAACTCAAAAAATCCTTTGAAAAATCGAATTCCGAATGGCGTTTGGAAGAAAACAAGGAAGTTTTAGATTTAGGAAAAACCGCGTTTATTCCCGATTTTATTCTTGTTTCGCCCGATAATAAAAAAGTCTATCTCGACGTTCTGGGTTTCTGGACACCGAAATCTTTGCTGAAAAGAATCGAAGAATCTAAATCCGCAAATTTCAAAAATTTCATCTTCGCCGCCGGAAAAGATTTGCGCGGCTCGCGCGAAGAACCGCTCTGGGAAAGTCCGAATGTTTTATTTTATAAAACTTCGATCAATGCTTCGGAATTAGAAGAAATTGCAGATAGAATAAAGTCAGTTTAAAATTAAAATTTCTTTACCTCTGGATTTTATAACTATAAATTTTGATGAAATGTTGATAATTTAGGTTTCTTAAAAGAAATTATGAAAAAATTAAAGATAATAATTTGTTGCTCAATAATAATTTTCTTGTCCGGCTCCTTTGAGGTTTTTGGACAGGAAAATGAAGTCAAACTTAAAGACAAAAGAATCTCGATTCAAATGGATAAACAGCCCTTAGGCAAGGTTTTCCAATATCTTATTCTTAAATATGACATTCCTATCGGATTTGAAGAATCAACATTTGATCGGGATCACCAAGATTACTTATTTGAAACTAATTTACCTTTCGCGGGGAAACCAAAATCAGACATACCAAAAGCAGAGTATCACGCTGTTATCACGTCGAATCGAATTTTTACGGTAAAGGAAAATTGGATCACCGTTAATGTTGTAGATGGAACATTGGAAGAAGTTTTTAACTCTATTGTCGGGCAGATGAAAAATTATCAATGGGAAATAAATGATGGTGTCGTCAATATTTTTCCGAACATGGGCAGAGATGAAAGATATGAAAAACTCTTGAATTTGAAAATAAAAAATTATTATTTAGAAAAAGGGGCTCCAATCGGATTGATAAGAACTGCAATATTCGAGTTGCCGGAAGTTGTAAAGTTTTTGAATGAAAATAATATTAAATTTAAATTTGTTCGCGCAAATCCTTATTTTATAGGCAGAGTTCCAATGATTGAATTTAATTATTCAAATCTGACATTCAGAGAATTACTCAATAAAATTACAAAAGCTAAAAAAGGAGGATGGTTATTAAAAGAAAACGATCTTTTCGGCTCTAAAGAAGATGAATATATCGAACTTGAAATTTAAGAATTTGCCGTTAGTTTTGAAAAAAAATTATTTATTTAATCAAACAAACCGCGCTTGACTTGCGGTTTTGCCTCGTGAAATTGCCGCGC
>CAYUGW010000106.1:0-10025 GCA_964444245.1 uncultured Blastocatellaceae bacterium
AATTTCGGTAAATCAACGCAAGCCTTCGATCCGCGCACGATGCAGGCAAGCGTGAAATTTTTGTTCTGATCTTTTTTAATTTATGAAATTTTTAACAATTATATTTTTGAGTTTAATTCTTTCTTTACCGGCATTTGCCCAGAGCGATTGGAAGAAAATGTCGGCTGATGATCTGAAAAAAGCCGTTCCCGAAACCGCTCCGGTTATCAAGGAAAACATTGAAACCGAACTGCGTACGGCTTCGGGAATTACAGACGGAAAAAATCAGATTTTCGGCGTTGTGATAATTACGGCAGGTTATGAAGCGGAAGGAAAATACACGCATTTTCTGCGCGTTCAAAAGGCGATCAAGGTCGGCGAATTGTCCCTCGCGCCGAATGATTATATTTTCGGTTATCAAAGGCTCGACGCGGAAACTCTGCGTGTGCTTTTTTATGAAGCGAAAGACGGAACTCTGGTCGGTGCGACAAAAGCGAAAAATGAGAAAAAGAAGGGAGCAATCTATTCATTTTTGATCGAACCTTCGACCGCAAATCAAGGGAAAATCTACATCGGGCGGTTCACGATGGATTATGTTTTGGAGTAATTTTATGAAAATTTTTACGGTTCTTTTTTTGATCTTATCGTTTGTCTTCAGCGTTTCGGCTAATTCTTTCAACGATTTGGAAAAACTCGCCGCAGAAAAAACCAAGGCAAAACCGCGCGTCGAACTCGCAGATGAAGCGAGTTTGAAGGAAATAAAAAACGCCGACGCGCTCGAATCGGGAAACATTCCGAATTATATACGGGCAATGGCACAGCACACGAAAGCCGCGCCCGCGCACGCCAATCTCGTCCAGACATTTCTTTTCGGCGGCACGGTTGCGCCCGAAACGAAAATGGCGATGGGTTTGAAGATCGCGCAGATTTATAACAGCCCGTATATTTTTGCACATTCGCAAAGATGGCTGAAAACTACGCCGAAAGGTCGTGATTTGCTGAAAAATTTTAGTGAAAACAAACTGAATTTGCTCTCCGATGCGGACAAACTTGCCGTAAATTACGCCGAACTTTTAACCAAAGATATTAACGGCGTTTCCGATGCCGAATTTGAAAAGGTGCGCGGCGTTTATAATGATTCGCAAATTGTTGAATTAACTATGGTTGTCAGCTTTTTCAATCATTTCGTGCGTGTCGTCGAGGCTTTGAATCTTCCGGTCGAAAATTGGGTTTTGGAAGACAAAACGCCGAAATTGGCGGAATCGGTCAATAAAACGGTTTTCCCGACGGCGCGCGTCGCTCTGATCTCCGACAATGAAATGAATGCGACGACAAACATCGTCAATGCGGCAAAACAGCCGCAAACTCCGGCGCAGGGTTTGGGCTTGGGCGTGGCAAATTCGCAACGAGCAATGTTTCGTGTGCCGCTTCTCGCGCAAACGTG
This sequence comes from uncultured Blastocatellaceae bacterium, assembly GCA_964444245.1. Classification (GTDB taxonomy): domain Bacteria; phylum Acidobacteriota; class Blastocatellia; order Pyrinomonadales; family Pyrinomonadaceae; genus JAHCHG01. The sequence goes on from CAYUGW010000106.1 coordinate 1,424, forward strand.
GCGCGAATTCGGTTTTCAAAACCGGCAAAACTGGACGATTGACCGCAATATTCAATTGCAGATTTCATTTGCCGTTTCTTATATTAACGGCTGTCGTTACTGCACAGTTCATCAGGTCGTCGGTTTGCGACGTTTGGGTGTTGACGCGAAAAAACTGGTTTCGATGAAAAAGGAAGACGCGCAATTGACTGCGAGAGAATTGACGGCGGTCGAATTTGCCCGAAAATTGACGAAAGATCCGGTTTCGGTAACGGACGCAGATTTTGAAAAACTCGAAAAAGAATTCGGCGAACAAGGCGCGTTCGAAGTCGTACTGCAAACCGGCGCATTTGCTTTTATGAACCGTTTTACGGATGGTTTGCGCCTGCCTTCGGAAGACGAAGCGATCAAAATTTATCAGGAAACCTACGGCGATGGCACATATGACAATTGGGAAGTGAAAAGTAAAAAGTAAAAGGTAAAAGGTAAAACGATTATAAACTTATTTGGAAAATATGTTGATTTTTACAATGTAGAAATCATCTTCAAAAAAGCTTTACCTTTTACCGTTCACCGTTCACCTTATTTCTCAGTATTTCGGAACCGACGAATCTATTTCCTCCGACCAAGCGGTAATTCCGCCGCGCAGATTCTTTAATTCGCCTTTGAAACCGGCTTGTTCGAGCGCCATTATCGCCCGCGCGCTTCTGCCTCCGGCGTGGCATTGAACGACGGTTTCCTTTGTTTCGTCAATCTCGTCCATTCTGCTTAAAACCTCGGCAAGCGGAATTAATTTCGCGCCTTCGATTCTGGCAAATTCGTATTCATTCGGCTGCCGAACATCAATTAATTGAATATCTTCGCCCGCGTCCATTTTTTCTTTTAATTCTTTAACGGTAATTTCCTGCATAATTTTAATTTAATTGAATCCAATTTCTCTAATTTTAACGAAACCTTTCTTTTAATCAAATAGTAAAAAACAAGATTACAAGTTTTGAGACCTTTATAGTATATAAATATTAACAATTTAATTTACAAAACTTTACAGTCGCAATTTTCTATTTATGAATCCAAATGTAATACAATTTTTGTTTGGCGAAACTTTAAGAGAATATATTTATGATATCTAGCTATAAGATTAAGCAAAAATCTTTTTATACTTTATTGCTGTTTATTGTGGCAATCGGCTTTTTTACATCTTGCAGTACTTCCAAAGCCACAAATGAACCTTCTGCCAATCAAGACGCTGAAAATAAACAGGTTGTAGCGATAACGACCGGACAATCCGTTTCGCGGGATGTTCCGGCGTTTATTCAGGCAACCGGAAGTTTGGTCGCCGATGAAACCTCGAATATCGCGCCGAAGATTGCCGGAAAGGTAACGAATGTTTATGTCAATGTCGGCGAATTTGTTCCGAGCGGAAAAATCGTGGCGAGAATTGACGACAAGGATGCGCGGCTGCGTCTGGCGCAAGCCGAAGCAAATGTTAAACAGGCACAATCCGCCGTCCGGCAAGCCGAAGCGCGTCTGGGACTTACGCCGAAAGGGACTTTTAATTCTTCGACAATTCCCGAAGTGCGCTCGGCAAACGCTAATTACGAACAGGCGGTTGCCGAATTGCGTCAGGCGGAAGCCAATGAAAACCGGTACCGCGATCTGGTCGAAACGGGCGATATTGCAATGGTAACTTACGAGCAATACCGCACCAATCGCGATACGGCGCGGGCGCGTGTCAATGCGGCAAAGCAGAATCTGGAAGCGGCGATCAACACGGCGCGCCAGAGCAACGAAGCGATCAACAGCGCACAGGCGGCGGTCGAAGCGGCGCGAACACAGATTGCCACCGCACAGCAGGAAATTGCCGATACGGTAATTCGCGCTCCGTTTTCGGGTTATATCAGCGAACGTCAGGTGGCGGTCGGCGAATTTGTCACGTCTTCAAATCCGGTGGCAACTCTTATGCGGTCGAATCCGATCAAAATTCAAATTCAAATTGCCGAAGCAGACGTTCCTCAAGTTTCACTCGGTCGCGGAATTTCAATTCAGGTTGATGCTTATAAAGACCGTAAATTCAGCGGAACGGTCGTCGGCGTAAATCCGGCGATTGATCCGACTTCGCGTTCGGCGGTTGTCGAAGCAACGATTGAAAATAATGATAACGCCCTGCGTTCGGGAATGTTTGCGACGGTGCAGATCGTGCGCGAAGGCGGAAACACGGGAATTTTCGTGCCGAAATCGGCGATTTATAACGATCAGGCAACGCAGAGCTATCGTGTTTTTGTGATAGAAGATAATGTCGCCAAACTTCGCGTCGTCCAGCTCGGAACCGAAGAAGCTGAATTTCAACAGATTTTATCGGGAATAAATGCCGATGAAACGGTCGCCACGAGCAATTTGGAACAATTATACGAAGGGGCGAATGTTCAGGTGCAGTAATGGAGTTTTTAGAATATGCAATGGTTAGCTGAAATTTGTGTTCATCGTCCGGTATTCGCGACCGTCATCGTTTTATTTTTAACGGTCGTCGGCGGATTTTCATTTTTTACGCTCGGCGTTGACCGTTTTCCCAAAATTGATTTGCCGACCGTTTCGGTTTCGACTTCAAATCCGGGTGCGGCGCCCGAGCAGATGGAATCGGAAGTTACCGATCTGATCGAAAGCGTCGTTAATACCGTTCCCGGAATTGATGAAATGCGGTCGTCTTCGTCGCAAGGTCGTTCAAATGTAACGCTGACGTTTAATCTCGAAAAAGACCCCGATGTTGCCGTGCAGGAAGTTCGCGAAAAGGTTGCCAGAGTTATTGACCGTCTGCCGGAAAATGCCGAACCGTCGGAAGTTCGCAAATCCGATCCCGATTCATCTCCGGTTTTGATGTATGCGATCAGCGCACCGCGTTCGGTCGTCGAACTGACCGATCTGGTTGATAAACAAATTCAGCAGCGCATTCAATCCGCCGATGGTGTCGGCGAAGTCGTGATCTGGGGCGGACGCGCCCGCGAAATCAAGATTTATGTTAATCCCGACCGCCTTCGCGCTTATAATATTGCTGTAACGGAAGTTTCAAACGCGATTCGCGCTCAAAATGTCGAATCTCCGGGCGGCAATGTTAATGAAGGTGCAACCACGACGGCGCTGCGCACGCTCAGCAAGGTTACCAGTGTCGAAGGTTTTAACGAACTTGTCGTGGCAACCCGCAATGGTTTCCCGATCAAAATTAAAGATATCGGAACGGTTGTTGACGGCGGCGCAGACGCGACGCGGGCGGCATCGCTCAACAGCGTTCAATCGGTTTCGCTCGGGATTCGGAAACAAACCGGCTCGAATACGGTCGCGCTTATTCGTGAAGTTAAGAAAAGAATGGCTGAACTTCAGCCGAATCTGCCGCCGGATGTCAATATCGCCATCGTCCGCGATCAATCCGAATTTATCGAAAATTCGCTCCACGCCATCCAAGAGCATTTAATCATCGGCGGTTTTTTGGCGGTCGTCGTCGTATTTTTGTTCTTATGGAATGTCCGCTCGACGATTATCGCCGCGTTGGCAATCCCGACCTCGATTATCGCCGCTTTTGCCGCGATTGCCGCGCTCGATTATTCGCTCAATCAGATGACGATGCTCGCGCTGACCTTGATGGTCGGAATCGTCATTGACGATGCGATTGTCGTGCTTGAAAATATTTACCGGTTTGTCGAAGAAAAAGGAATGCACCCGTTTCAGGCGGCGATCGAAGGAACACGCGAGATCGGGCTGGCGGTTCTGGCAACGACGCTTTCGCTGCTTGCCGTATTTATTCCGGTCGGATTTATGACCGGAATCGTCGGCAGATTTATGTCGTCGTTCGGTCTGACCTCGGCGGCGGCGATTGCCGTCAGTTTGATCGTTTCATTTACGCTCACGCCGATGCTGGCGGCGCGTTGGATCAAACCGCCGAAGAAAAAAGTACAAAAAGAGAAAGCGAAAAAAGAGGAAGACGCAGAAGAAATTTTAGAAGATAAAGTTCGATTTACGGATTCGGATGAAAATTCCGATGCAAAACCCGAAGCTCATACAGACAGCAAAGATTCGTGGTTTTACAGCAAGATTGACGGAACTTATATCTGGCTTTTGAAACTTTCGATGCGGTTTCGATGGGCGGTCGTACTTCTCTGCGTGATTGCGGTTGCTTCGATTTATCCGCTTTTTAATATGGTCGGGATGGCTTTTCTGCCGGACGAAGACGAATCGGCGTTTCAGATTTCGCTGCGCGGTCCGCAGGGAACGAGTCTTTCCGCCACACAGTCGATTTTAGATAGAATCGGACGCGATATTCGTGCGGAAATTCCGGGCGTCAGAGATACACTTGTGCTTGCCGCAGGTTTCGGCGGCGCGGCTAATACAGGCTCGATCAATGTCAGTTTGGCACCGGTTAGCGACCGCGAATTTTCGCAAGCCGATTTGATCGCACAAACCCGCCAACTGGTTAAAAAATATCAATCGAAGGATTATCGAATAAATGTTTCGAGTTCGTCATCAATCGGGCAGAGTCTCGGTTTGGGACGCGGCGGTTCGGGTGTCGGGTTTTATATTGCCGGACCGGACATTGAAAAACTCGATCAATATTCCAATCAATTAGTTGATAAATTAAGATCGGATGACACTTTCCGTGATGCCGACCGTTCGCTCGAACTCGGAAATCCTGAAATTCGCGTATCAATTGACCGACCGAAAGCCGCCGATTTAGGTGTGAGTTCGGGCGATGTGGCGCAGGCTTTGAATATTTTGTCTGCCGGACAGCGAGTTTCGGTCTTTAGCGAAGGCTCGAATCAATATGATGTCGTGGTGCAGGCGGACGAACAATTTCGCCGAAGTCGCAATAATTTACAGTTTTTTACGGTAGCTTCATCTAACGGCGGTACGGTCGGGTTGGAAAAACTCGTGAAAATCGAAGAAGGTTTAAGTCCGGCTTCGATCAGCCGTCTGAATCGTCAGCGGCAGGTGACGGTTTCCGCCAGTTTGCCGCCGAATGCTTCGGAATCGGACGCGCTCAGAGTTTTGCAGGGACACGCCGCGTCGCTCAATATGCCGGAAGAATACTCGACCGGCGTGACCGGACAATCCAGAGAACTCGAACGCGCCTACGATTCGTTTATGCTGGCGTTTCTGCTCTCGTTCGTCTTTATGTATCTCGTGCTGGCGGCGCAGTTCGAATCGTTTATTCATCCGATCACGATTCTGCTTACATTGCCGCTTGCCGTGCCGTTTGCCTTGCTTTCAACCTTGCTTGCCGGACAAACGCTGAATATCTTCTCCGCGCTCGGCATCTTGCTTTTGTTCGGGGTTGTCAAGAAAAACGCGATTCTGCAAATCGATCATACCAACGGGTTGCGCGCCAAAGGAATGAACCGCTACGACGCGATCATACAGGCAAACCGCGACCGTCTGCGACCGATTTTGATGACGACGCTGGCACTCGTTGCCGGAATGATTCCGCTCACGCTCGGCGCGGGCGCGGGCGCGGCGACCAATCGTTCGATCGGAATTTTGATCGTCGGCGGACAGAGTATGTGTCTGATCTTGACGCTTCTGGCAGTTCCGGTTTTTTATTCGCTGTTTGACGATGCCCAGGAATCAAACATCTTTCGCGGAATGTCGGAACGCTTTGACCGATTTAAAGCCGGCGTTTTGCGCCCCGTTTATGAACGGGTTACGGGAACATTCAGAACTTCCAAGCCGGAAACGGAAGAAGATATTGAAGAAACAAATTTAGGTGGTAGTAGTGAGAGTTATGTCGAACCGACTAGAAGAAATTAACAGCGATTATCGAAAAACTGTTGGTAAATTTATTAAAAAGTCAGATTATACGGCTAATTTGTTGAAGCATATTTCTTCAATTATCTTAGTAATTTTCGTGTCGTCTTTTACCGCTTCGGCGCAAACGCCGCAAGCGACTCCGCCGCTGAATCAGCCGACCGAGCCGCCGACGCAGCAGCAGACGGAAATTCAGCAGCAAAACCGGCAGCAAACGCAGCAGAATAATCCGACGAATCCGGCTCAAACACAACCGACTCCGCCGGTTACGCCGCCCGTTCAATCACCGGATCAGCCGGGCGTTACGCCGAGCGGACAGATTCCAAATCCGGACGCGGTACTTCCGACGTCGCCGACGCAGGATGTCGGAACTTCGGGCGGAATTGCTCCGGCGGAATTGCCGGACGATCCGCCGCCGATTGCGCCGGATTTTGAGGCTCCTGTTCGCCCTCTGCCGAGTGCCGACCGGGTCGGCGTTGATAATGCCAATCAATTGCCGATGACTTTGGAAGAAGCCATCGAAATGGCTCTGCAAAACAGCAACGATATTGACGCGACGCGCAATGACGTGCAGATTGCCGAATTTAATCTGCGGGCGGCGCAAGGGATTTATGATCCGCTTCTGGCTTCGCAAAGTTTTTACGAAAGCGCAACTAATCCGACGGCTTCGACCATCGGCGGAGCGACGAACGGAGCGGTTACGCTGAAAAGATTTTTCGGCACAGCCGGTGTCAGCGGATTTTCACCGTATTCGGGCGGATTGTATTCGGCTGATTTTACTTCTTCGCGGACAACAACGAGCAATACCAACGCCACGCTCAATCCGCAGTTTCCGACGGCTTTGACATTTCAATATATTCAGCCGCTGATTCGCGGCAGACGTTTTGACAACAATCGCCGCCAGATCGAAATTGCCAAGAAAAATCTGAGCCTGACCGATTCGCAATTTCGCCAACGCGCTATTGAAACAATTGCGCAGGTCGAACAGGCTTACTGGGATTTGACTTATTCTCTCAGAAATTTGCAGGTGCAGATTGATGCCGTTAAACAGGCGCGTCAGCAGCTCGAAAGCAATCAGCGATTGGTTGCCAGAGGTGCGCTCGCGCCGATCGATATTATCGCCGCTAATTCGCAGATCACGACCTTCGAGCAAAATGTCTATACCGCGCAGGAAGATGTCACGCGGGCGGAAAATAACTTGAAAACCCTGATGCTGCCCGATAGAACCGCGTCTGAATGGACGCGCCCGATCACGCCGATCTCCGAAGTTTCTCTGGAAGCTCCGCGCATCGGTCTGGAAGTTGCAACGAGCGAAGCCTTGAGAAATCGTCCGGAAATCGCGCAGCTCCAATCGAGTGCCGAAATCAACAAGATTGACGAGCGTTATTTCCGCGATCTGACGAAACCGCAGATCGATCTGGTCGGAACTTACACGATGCAGGGCTTGGCTGGAACGGCAACGCCGCGCCCCGCCGGAACAACCTCGGCTTTGACCGATAGAGTCAATCAACTTTCGGTTATCGCCGGACTCAATCCGCTGCCGCCGACAACGACGACCAGCACCGTTCCTTCAAATTTGACGGGCGGTTATTTCAGTTCGCTCGGAAATCTGATCGCGCAGGATTATCCGACCTATCAAGTCGGCGTGCAGATCACTTTGCCGTGGGGAAACCGTACGGCGAAAGCAAATCTCGGGCGAACTCTGGTGCAAGCTAACCGGATTCAAAATCAGCAGGCGCAAGTCGAACAAATCATCGAAGCCGAAGTTAGAAACTCTCTGCAGGCACTGCGCTCCGCCGAGGCGCGGCTGGCTTCAGCTCTGGCAACGCGCCAATCCGCCGAACAACTCTACGACAGCGAACAACGCCAATTCCGCTCCGGCGCGACGACATTTTATCTCGTACTTCAGCGTCAAACCGAACTGATCACGGCACGCGGACGCGAACTTCAGGCGCAGACCGATCTCAATAAAGCGATTTCCGAATTCCAGCGCGCCACCGGAACGACGCTTTCGGCAAACAACGTCAGCGTTACCGAAGGCGCGAATCTGATACGGAAAAATATCCGCCGGACGACCGCCTTTAATTCGGGTTTGTTTTCCAATTCAAATGATAAATAATAGGTTATAGTTCTTTTGAATTTTCGGTTCGTCTTGTAAATAGCGCGAATTTACCGCTAAAACCTTTTAATTGCTGAAACTATTCACTATTCACTATCAGCTATTCACTATTTTACAGTTATATAACTGTAAAATAGTGAATAGTTAATAGCTGACAGTGAATAGTTTTTATATTCTAAGTTTATGCCTTTTTCCGCTTATTCATTTAGTCCGAATCAGTTACAATAATTAAACTCAAAATGATCGGCTGATAATTTATTAGACGGTTATTGCAATTTGTCGCAAAATTATCGTCAAGAATGTATTCTAAAAATAATTTAATCGCGCTTAAATTGAGTTTATATGTCAATTGTCAATAACCAAAACGATCAAAACCCCGGAGATTTTGGCGGTAATTTAGAGATTCAAGCTAAATTATTTGCGCTGGAAAGCCTTGAGAATTTAGAGGAAATAGAAGCTTTCAGCGGTGCCGTTCGAGATTATCAGAAATATTTTGTCGTCTATTTAATCGGCACGGACGACACGCAAACAATTTTTAAAATTCCGAGCCTTAATGCTATCGAAGCCGTGCCGGTTTTTCTTTCGGAAGACGTATTTTTATCGTTTGAAAAGAATTATCTCAAAAAACACGGGCTGCTCGATAAAATCGAGAAAAATGGAGACATTTTAGAAATTCGGAGTCTTTCCGGTCATGAGCTTTTCGAGATTCTTCCGAAA
>CAYUGW010000107.1:0-10020 GCA_964444245.1 uncultured Blastocatellaceae bacterium
TCGAGTTCCTTCTGCAACTCCAGTCCGGCATCGTAAGCAAAGCGTCCGAGTCGGCAAACTTGTAACTGTCTTTCGCGCATCTTTAGTTTAATGATAAGATTTTCTTAGCAATTTGACGAATCAAGAGAAAAAGCAGTTATGAAAATAAATAAACATTTGATGAAGTTCGCCGTAGTTCTTGCCTTTTTAGTTTGTTTGACGATATCCGTTTCGGCGCAGCGAAACAGAAACCGAACGGTCAAACCGAAACCGAAACCGACTCCGGCAGTATCGGTTACAAACTTAAAACCCGGCGCGGAAAAGGTTTCGATTCAAATAAAAAACACGACGAAATTTCTCTATAATTTAGGCGGAATCGCCAGAGGCATCGAAGATATTGATAAAGCCGTCCGGGAGCGAAAGGCTTCAAGGGAAATTGCCGATAAAAACACGGAATTTAAGCGAAATGTGCTGCAAAGCATCAGAAACCTGCGCGCCGGATTGGTCGCTCTGGAAATCGAATTTCGCACCAAACCCGAATTAAAACCGTTTCTTTTCCAAATTCAGGGAATTTCAGACATCAGCGGCACCGCCGAAGATCAGGCACTCGCCGGACAATTTCACGAATCAGGCAGAACGCTTCTGTTTGTCGTCGAGAAATTAGCCGATACGCTGGCATCAATGCCGGCATCGAAATAGTCGGGAGACGCTGGGGCGGTGGCTAAAGCAATTCCGCAAATTCTCGAAACCGAGCCTGAATATGCTTTTCTCCGAATTTCCGTATAAAAAAATTGTCCGGTGTCCATTATTGCTGTTCTTCCGCCGTCATTGCTAAGCCCGAAGTTATTCGTTCAATATCTGCGCCGACCGAACCGAGTTTTCGGACGATGTGTTCGTAGCCGCGGTCTATGTGATAAACGCGCTCAATCAAAGTTTCGCCTTGTGCCGCCAGTCCGGCGAGAACGAGCGAAGCCGAAGCACGCAGATCCGAAGCACTTACGGGTGCGCCCATCAATTCGGTTTTGCCTTTGACAATCGCCTGATTGCCCGAAATATGAATGTCCGCGCCCATCCGGACGAGTTCGGCAACGTGCATAAAACGATTCTCGAAAATCGTCTCCGTCACGGTCGAAACGCCCTCGGCTTGCGTCATCAGAGCCATATATTGCGCCTGCATATCGGTCGGAAAAGCGGGGTGCGGTTCGGTCGTTACGTCCTTTGCTTTCAACCCTTTAGCGCAGCATTTTACAATCAGCGTCGTTTCGTCCTTTTCCTGTATTTCAACCCCGGCTTCGCGTAGTTTTTCGATAACCGCAACGAGATGTTTCGGCTGGCATTTGGCAATTTCGAGTTCGCCTTCGGTGATCGCCGCCGCGACGATGAAAGTTCCGGTTTCGATGCGATCGGGAATGATGACGTGTTCCGCGCCGCCTAAATCATCTACACCTTCGATTTCAATCCGAGAAGTTCCCGCGCCGGAAATGCGTGCGCCCATTTTATTGAGAAGTTCGGCTAAATCTTCGATTTCCGGCTCCTGCGCGGCGTTGTGAATCGTCGTTTTTCCATTTGCCAGCACAGCCGCCATCAATACGTTTTCCGTTCCCGTAACGCTAACCTTTTCAAAATATGTGTCCGCGCCGATTAATCTCCCTTTCGGCGCACGCGCGACGACATCGCCCGATTCGAGCGAAACGGTCGCGCCGAGCTGTTCGAATGCTTTCAAATGAAGATCAATCGGACGCGTTCCGATGGCGCAGCCGCCCGGAAGCGAAACTTTTGCCTGTCCGAATCTGCCCAAAAGCGGACCGAGCGCGAGAACGCTTGCCCGCATTGTTTTGACGAGATGATACGGAGCTTCGAAGATTTCGATATTTTTAGCGCGAAATTTATGCGTCGTCAGTTCGGGAGTGAGAACGGTCGCGCCCAGATCTTCCAGAAGACGTTTTTGCGTAATCAAATCCTTAACATACGGTACGTTGTGCAAGGTTACGACTTCGGGAGTTAAAAGCGTCGCTGCCAGACACGGCAGAGCGGAATTTTTCGCACCGCTGATCTCGATTTTACCTTTAAGCGGTTTTCCGCCGCGAATCAAAAATTTATCCATAATTTATTTTAAGCGAAAAGTAAGAATCCATAAGCATTTCTTTTCGCTTGGTTAAGAATTTCTTATAGTAATAAAAATGAGATATTAACACGATTTTTATTTTTTTGAAAAATGCTGTAGTTAATCGGCGTTAATCTTTTCGCTGAGTTTCTTTATGCTAATAAAAAAAGAACTTGCAGTCAGCTAAAAGCCGTTTGCAAGTTCTTTTTATTCAATCAATTATCTGATGTTTAAGTTTTACGGCTGCAGAACAACCTTGCGCCAGTCGTTTTTCTCGATGTTGAAATTATCATAAGCCGTCGGTGCTTCGCTTAATTTCATCCGGTGCGAAATCACAAATGACGGATCGATTTTTTCTTCTTCAATCGCGGAAAGCAGCGGCTCGAGATATTTGTGCATATGAGTTTGTCCCATCTTAAAGGTCAAACCCTTGCCGAATGCCGCCCCTAACGGGAATTTATCGAGAAATCCGCCGTAAACGCCCGGAATCGAGACCGTTCCGCCTTTGCGGCAGGCGTAGATCGCCTGACGAAGTGCGTGCGGTCGGTCGGTTGCCAGATAAACGCTCGCTTTCGCATAATCGAGCAGCGCGTCCGGCGAAGTTCCGTGAGATTCCAGCCCGACGGCATCGATGCACGAATCGGGTCCGCGTCCGCCGGTTAAATCCTTTAATTTGTCAAAAACTTCCGTGTCGTCGAAATTTATAGTTTTAACTCTGTCGCTGCCGTTTTCTTCGACCGCCAGATCGAGCCGGTCTTCATAATGATCGATCGCTACGACCTGTTCCGCGCCGAGCATTAACGCCGATTTGATGGCAAATTGTCCGACCGGTCCCGCGCCCCAAATAGCGACCGTATCGCCTTCGTGAATGTTGCAATTTTCCGCTGCCATATATCCGGTCGGGAAAATGTCTGAAAGAAACAAAACCTTTTCATCTTCGAGATGATCGGGAACTTTGATCGGTCCGACATCGGCAAACGGAACGCGCACGTATTCGGCTTGTCCGCCCGCAAAACCGCCCAACATATGTGTATAACCGAAAAGTCCCGCCGGTGAAAATCCGTACAGCGTTTCGGCGATTTCCGGTGTCGGGTTTGAATTGTCGCAGCACGACCAAAGGTCGCGTTTGCAGTAAAAACAATTTCCGCACGAAATCGTGAACGGCACGACGACTCTGTCGCCTTTTTTCAAATTTTTAACATCTTTTCCGGTCTCGACGACTTCGCCCATAAATTCGTGTCCGAGAATATCGCCTTCCTGCATTGTCGGAATATAACCGTTATACAAATGCAGATCCGAACCGCAAATGGCGGTTGACGTAATTTTGATAATCGCATCGCGATCATTCAGGATTTCCGGGTCAGGCACGCTCGTTACACGCACATCGTGTTTTCCATACCAACATATTGCTTTCATAAAACTACTCTCCTTGTTCTTAAAAAAAACTTGTTAAAAAATAGTTAGAACGCGCTTTGGAATAAAACCGGTAAGTCTAAAGTATGAGTAAAATACCTACCGGTTCTAATGAAGCGCGTTCTAAACTTTATAAAATCTTTACGCGCTCGCGCTTTTCGTTTTAGCCAGCGGCTCACGTCCCGAAGGCTGTCCTTCGATTTTCAGATTCATTCCCGCTTCCATCAGGCGTTTGAAACGGCGCAAATCTTCATCCGCCTGCTGGCTCGGCTCTTCGCCGAAGATTTTGGCTAAAAGCGAACCGAGCTTTCCGGCGGGCGCATTATATGTAAAATGAACTGTCACTTCGGTTCCGCGTTCTTTCGTCGGTTTAAATTCGACTCGTCCCGAATTTTGAATATCGGCATTTTCCGATGACTTCCATTCGATCAGACGATTTTCGATTTCATTGGTAATTTCCGCATCCCATTCGACCGTGTAACCCATCGGTGCCTTTGCCTTCCAATGCGAATATAAACCGTCCCGGACATTTACGGATTCGAGATGGTTCATAAATTTGGGCAGATTTTCAAAATCGCGCCAGAACTTAAAAAGTTCTTCCGCCGGTTTATTGATCGTCACCGCTTTACTGACTTCAACTTTTCCGCTCATCCAATTCGTTAAGGAAATTCCTTTTCTGCCGTCAATATCGAGCGCGTCATAAACCTGACAATGTCCGGTCGTGCCGCGCAGAGCCAGACCGCCGCCCAGAACCGAAAGAGCGATTCCCAATGTGTCGCGGCGTTTCAGACCGTAAGCCAGAAGCGCACCACCGCCGACCACCGACGCGATTCTTTCATTTTTTCCGACATTGGTCTGCGTATTCGTTAAAATTGTTGATAGTGATTTTTCTTGTTTGTTTTTCATAAATTTCTCCCTGTACTCCTTGATTAAAAAAATTGTTCTAAATAAATTGTTCACCCGGTTTGAGTTCATTATTTCGCGGCGATTCCTTATCAGCCAAAGTCGTCAAAATCGAAGGCGACGCAAAAGACGTGCTTTCCAGTCCGGTCGCGTGACCGGTTCCGATTCCGCCCGCCGAAGGCAGAATTTGATTGACCAGACCGGAGATTTCCGCCGTCAGTTCGGGAAACAAATTATTCATTTTCGCGGCAATTTCGGCTTGAATCGAAATAATCGCTTCCGCTTCTCCCTTGCGGCACGCTTCGACGATTTCCCGCGCCGCGCTTTCCGCGCTGATCGAAGCGAGCGGAAAAGCATTTGAAATACTGAAAAGCGCGTATTCCAGTTGATTTTTTCCTTTAAAAATCGCGTTGATGTGACTTCCCGTTCTCATCAACCCCGGGCAAACCGTCGTTACATCGATATTGTCTTTCGCCAGTTCGACGCGCATCGCGCCCGACAAACCGACGAGCGCGAATTTGCTCGCGCAATACGGTGCTAGATGCGGAACACTCATTTTTCCGCCGATTGATGCAATATTGACGATTTTTCCTTCGCCGCGCCTCCGCATTTTCGGAATTGCCGCGCTCATCGCGTAATACGGTCCCCAGAAATGAACCGCCAACGCTTCCTCGAAATCTTCTTTCGTCTGAACTTCCAAAGGTCCGACCTGAATTACGCCCGCGTTATTTACCAAAACGTCAATCTGTCCGTAATACTTACAAACTTTTTCGATCATCCGATCTACTTCGTTTTGATTTCGAACATCGCAGACGATTTCTAAAACTTGTGCGCTGCGGGATTCCAGATCTTCTTTCGCCCGTTTGAGTTCGTCCGCGTGCCGCGCACAAATCGCAATTCGTGCGCCTTCGGCGGCAAAAGTTCGCGCCAGAACCAACCCCAAACCGCGCGAGCCGCCCGTAATTAACACGGTTTTATTCCGAAAACTGTATTTCGGACGTTGTTTTGACCAGGCGATATAAGCCGCCATCGCGCCGACTCCGATTGCCGTCGCCGCCCAAAATCCGCTGCTGTTTTCTTTTGCTGATATATCTGTTTTCATTTCCGTAAGAAGTGTTTCGTGCAAATAGAGTGCCAAGACCGGAAAATTAGAGTTGAAAAATAAGTGAGATTTTTAAAAATGGTTCATCTGTGAAGTGAAAAAATAGGTCAGAACAGATACAGACTTTTTAGGAAGAAAAGAACTTGAAATCATATAAATATCTGTGTCGAGCGGTGGATAAATATTAGAAGCCATCTCAAAAATAAAATATGTGGTTAAGCGAGCCGCTCTCAAGACCGCGTTTCTCATATAAAATAACGGTGAAACGCGGTCTTGAGAGCGGCTCGCTTAACTGACTGGTTATTTTTTTGTAATTGCTTCTAGTTAAAATCAATTTTTCAAAAGCGATTCGTAAAGTTTTCCGAGTTTCCGCAGATGCGCTTCGATGCTGAAATTTTCTTCGGCAAATTTTAAGGCACGGTTTGCCCGGGTTTTTCGCAAGTCTTTGTCTTTCAATAGTTTCAAAATCTTTTCACTTAAAATCTCGGCGTTTTGCGCGGGGAAAACTTCCGCGTATTTTCCGTTTTCCGACGCTTCAAGAAGCGGTTCGATATCCGAAACGATCAGCGGAACTTTCGAGAGCATCGCTTCGGACATCGCAATCGGCAAACCTTCGTGCAGGGACGAAAAAACGAACAGATCGAGCGCGTGTAAAACGTCCGGCACGTCGCTGCGACCGCCGAGAAAATGTACGCGTTCGATAATTTTATTCTCAATGCAGAAATTCAGGCAATCCGCCATTTTCTCTTCCGCGCCGTCTTCGATCTTTCCGGCGAAAATGCAGTGCGCGTTTTCGATTTCGGCAAAAACGTGCGGCAGAGCGCGGCAGATCGTCAGTTGATCTTTGCGCGGCTCGCTGTAAAAATTGCCGATCATTCCGATTAAAGGGGCGTTTTCCGGCAGATTTAATTCTTTGCGCAGAGATTTTCCCGTCGGCTGTAATCTTTCGGTGTCCGCGCCGTTATAGATTACCGTAAAACTTTTCGTGTCGAACCCGTCAATTTCCGCGTGCCATTTTTTCAAGCCTTTACTGACGACAATATTGGCATCCATTCGCGGAATCAGAAATTTCATCGCGCGTAGATTTTTCCAATCCGGCGACATTCCGCCCTGAAAACTCAAAACTTTTTTAACATTTTTCAAACCGCGCACCGCCAGATACAGATGCAAACCTTCGACCGCCTGATAACCGTGAACGATCTGAATTTCCCGCTCTTTGATGATTTTGCGAAGCTGCGAAGCCAGATAAAGATCAACCGGAAATCTTCGATTGAGTTTGATAAAATCCGCGTTTGCCGCGCGGAATTCATTTTCCAACGCGCCGCCCTGCGCCGTTACAAAAGTCATTTCCAAGCCGAATTTTTCGGCGTTGCGGCAAACGTCCAACGCTTGTGTTTCCGCGCCGCCGCGGTTTAATGTGTCGAGAAAATATAAGATTTTCATCTTTGATTTTTGATCTTTGATCTTTGATCTTTGAACTTTGACCTTTAAAGTTTGACGGAAAAATCTGTATATTCAAACTTTGAAACAAAAATCAAAAGTCAAAAATCAAAGATCAATGCCCGAAATTTCCGTCCTAGTACCGTCTTATAATCACGCGCCGTTTATCGAGCGCACGCTGCGTTCGATCTTCGCGCAAACTTTGAAGCCGAAAAAATTGATTGTAATTGACGACGGTTCAAAAGACGAATCCGCCGCGATTATTGAAAAGGTTTTGCGCGATTGCCCGTTTGAAAACGAATTTATTTTTCGGGGAAATCGCGGTCTGTGCGCGACTTTGAATGAAGGTTTCGCAAAAATTTCAAGCGGAGAATATTTCGCTTATCTCGGCTCTGACGACGTTTGGCTGCCCGAATTCCTGGCGGAAAGCGTTAAACTTCTTGAAAATCGCCCGAATGCGGTTTTATCGTTCGGACATGCTTTTTTAATTGACGAAGATGACCGGATTATTGACTGCACAAATAATTGGACGACATTTGCCGACGGCGATGTTTTGCCGTTTTTGCTGCGCGGTTTGATCTTTTCGAGTCCGAGCGTCGTTTATCGCCGCGCCGCGCTGGAAAAATATTCGTGGAACGAAGCGGCAAGACTCGAAGATTACGAGCTTTACCTGCAGCTTTCCGCCGACGGCGAATTTGCGCGGCTTGAAAAAACGCTCTGCGCGTGGCGGCAGCACGCCTCGAACACGAGCGACGATTTTGCTTTAATGCTCAAAGAATGGCTCGCGGCGCAAGACCGCACGATAGAAAAATTAAATCTGAACCGCACGCAGCTTGATAAAATTCAAACCGAACTGAAATTTAAGACCGCATTCGATTTTATCCGCAGCGGAAACCGGCGCGAAGCAGTTTCTCTGATGATAAAAAACTATTCCGGCGCGAAATCTCCGGCGCAATTTGCTAAAATGCTTTTTCGCCTTTTCGTGCCGCAAACGCTTTTTCAATGGAACAGACGGCGCAAACGCCGAAAAGCAATCGAAAAATACGGCAAACTAGAGATTTAATGCAAAGCACGCAAGTTATAAAAATAAAACCGAGCAATTCGTGGGCGACTTTCGATTTACGGGAAATCTGGCAATACCGCGAGCTTTATTATCTGCTCGTCTGGCGCGATCTGAAGGTGCGTTATAAACAGACGCTTTTGGGCGTGATCTGGGCGGTGCTGCAGCCCGCTTTGACGGCGTTTATTTTTACAATTATTTTTTCGCGCATCGCCGGCATTGAAACCGTAGGAGTTCCGTATTGGCTTTTCGCGCTGAGCGGTTTTACGTTTTGGACATTTGCCAATTCTTCCGTAAATTTTGCAAGCATTAGCCTTGTGCATCATAAAGAACTTGTTACGAAGATATTTTTTCCGCGCATAATCGTTCCGTCTTCGGCGGTCGGCGCATATTTTATAGACCTTTTGCTGACGATGCTCGTCCTTTTCGGCGGAATGGCTGTTTACGGCGCGGTTCTCAGTTGGAAAATTCTGCTCGTGCCGTTATTTCTGCTTTTTCTCGTTGTAATAGTCGTTTCTGTCAGCCTTTTTCTTGCCGCGCTCAATGTGCGTTTTCGGGATGTGAAATTTATTCTGCCGTTTTTTCTGCAAGTCTGGCTGTTTATCTCGCCGGTTTTTTATTCTTCGGATTGGGTGCCGGAAAAATGGCGTTACGTGTTTGCGCTCAATCCTTTAACGGGTTGTCTCGACGGTTTCCGGCATATTCTTTTCGGCACGCATCTGGATTTAAACAGTTTTTTGATCTCGGTCAGTGTAACGATTATTTTATTCTTCGTCGCGCTGACGGTTTTTCGGCGGATGGAAGACGATTTTGCCGACCTTTTGTAACCACAGATGAACATTATCGAAGTAGAAAATCTTTCAAAAAAATACGTTCTGCGCGGAAAAAAGCAGGCGAATACCTTGCGCGATCTTTTCCTGGGCGTATTTCGTTCAGCGAAAAAACAAGACGCGCAAGCAAAGATTTTATGGGCTTTGCGCGATATAAATTTCGATGTCAAAGAGGGCGAAACTCTCGCGCTGATCGGCAATAACGGCGCGGGAAAATCCACGCTCTTGAAGATTTTATCGAGAATTATCAAACCGACGAGCGGCGAAGCGACTCTGCACGGGCGCGTCGGTTCGCTTCTGGAAGTCGGCACGGGATTTCATCAGGAACTGTCTGGGCGCGAGAATATTTTCTTAAACGGCGCGGTTTTGGGAATGAAGCATTCGGAAATCGAAGCGAAATTCGATGAGATCGTTGCTTTTTCCGAAATCGAAAAGTTTCTTGAAACGCCCGTCAAATTCTATTCTTCGGGAATGTATATGCGTCTCGCCTTTGCGGTCGCGGCGCATCTCGAACCGGAAATTTTGATGGTTGACGAAGTTCTGGCGGTCGGCGATCTCGCCTTTCAGCGCAAATGTCTGAACAAAATGCGCGATGTGAGCGAACACGGGCGAACCATTTTGTTTGTTTCGCACAATATGCAGGCGGTAACGCGGCTCTGTTCGAGAGCGATCTGGATCGAAAACGGCTTGATTAAGGAAGATTCCGCCGCCAAAGACGTGGTCAGCAATTATCTGAATTCGCAAACCGCTACTTCCGCGCAAAAAGTTTGGGAAAACCCGGACGACGCGCCCGGAAACGAAATTGCCAGACTCAGGCAGGTGCGCGTTTTCGACGAAAAACAGGACGGAAAATCCGCCTTCGACATTCGCCGCGCGGTTTTTGTCGAAATGACTTACGAAATTTTGCGCGACGGACAAATTCTGATGCCGTCGTTTCAGCTTTATAACGAAGAAAATCTGTGTATTTTCACCTCAAACGATCTGGACGAAAATTGGCGGCGCAAATCAAGAAAAAAAGGAATCTACACGAGCCGCGCACGGATTCCGGCAAATTTTCTGGCGGAAGGCAATTTCTATGTCAGCGTTTCTTTAGCGACGTATGAACCTTTGAATGTGCATTTTGAAGAGCGCGACGCGGTCGCCTTTTTAATTACGGACAGCCTCGACGGTGATTCGGCTCGCGGCGATT
>CAYUGW010000108.1:0-9975 GCA_964444245.1 uncultured Blastocatellaceae bacterium
ATATGGCTGAAATAATTCCTTTACTTATCATCTTTTGATGATTTCTACTTAGAATAGGTAAATTACCTTTATGATATTCTTCTTTGATGGTTGATTTTATTAGTTCTTTCAGTTCAATACCTGTCAAATCACCTATTTTATGTTCATTAAATTTTTTTCTTTCTCTTTTCTTTTAGTCTCTAAATCTTCTAAAAGTTTATGGGCATCAAAATCCTTCTTTTCGTTTTTCATAAGATCACCTGACAATTAAAAATTAATGAAAATCAAATAACTAAAATCTTTTATTTCCAATTATCGCTGACGCGACACAAATCATTTTTGCACAATTTCCCGTGCATTAATATTCTTTGATAAATACACACCATAAAAAATTCGGATTTAGCTCGCGGATGCGAGCGACAGCGTGTAGCCACGTGCGAAGCGCGTGGAACGCGAAAAACAAATCGCAAAGCCCGTTTTGCGGGCGGCAGAATTATTCAATTTGACGAATGTCTGCCGCTCTCTACGAGAGCTTGAATCAATATTTACATTAAAATCCCGTAGCTAACGCTAACGGGCTACACGCTTTCGCCATCTACGATGGCTGATTTAATACAGTTTTATTTTTCAAAGAACATAATTACACGGCTAAATTCAAACATTGCACACGCAACAAAAATGATTATCAATACTTAAACACAAATCCAAAATCGGCAATCTAAAATCTAAAATCAAAAAACTCCGCGCCAAATAAAAGCGCAGAGTTTTCTTTTCTTTAAAAAATATTCAGTTGAAACTCTTAAGCTTTTTAGCGATTTTTTTCGTGGTCGCAAGTTGCCGTAACTCACCACGTTTGAAATTATTAGTCTAACTAACTCTTTCAATTCTGTCGAGTCCGCAGTAAATAACTGTATTTAAAATCAACAAAGTTTCACAAACCGGTGATTTTCCCCGTATTTTGGGCAGATAAAGGCATTTGTCCTGTCTTCCGTTTTTCAAAATCATCCGAAATTTCGTTCAGTTATTTTGATTATCGTCATTTGCCGGTAAAATATTCGGCTTAAAGATTTAACAAACATAAAATTTTTCTCAAATAAACATAAAATTATTTCACAAACCTGCTGAAACCCCGTCTGTTATTACTCAATCCGAGTTTAAAATTTTTCTCAAATAAGGCGATTCAACCCAATCGGCTTAGAAATTTGGAATAACTGTTGCGCCGAAAAAATCTTGTTGACAAGAAGAAAATTTGCGGCGGCAGTGCGGCTTTTATGTTTGATTTTAAGCCCTTCCGATTGAAAACACTTTTGTTTTTCAAATAAAAGCTAAACGAAAAAACCTAAAACCCAATGCCGCCGCAAATTTTTCGGTCAACAAACAAAACTTTCTAAGGAGTTATAAATATGAAAAAGACAGTTTTTGTCATGATTTTGCTTTGTTTATGCGCGGCAGTTTCACAAGCGCAATCAACGACCGGAACTCTGCTCGGAAATGTTTCGAGTTCCGACGGTCTCTTGCCCGGTGCAACCGTTACCGTTACCGATAATCAGACGGGGCGCGAGCAGACGACCGTTACGGATGGCAGCGGCGCATTCAAGTTTGAAAAATTGAGTTACGGAACATATACCGTAAAAATTACCCAGCAAGGCTTTAAAACCTTTGTTTCCAATGATGTAAAAATTGATGCCAACCGCGAATACACATTGAATCCGCTTTTGGAAATCGGCGGTGTCGAAGAAGTTGTCAATGTTTCCGCCGGCGCGGAAATCGTTAATTCGAGCAACGCCGAATTGAGCAATACGGTCAGCCCGCGCCAGGTTTTGGATTTGCCGATCAACGGGCGTAACCCGCTCGCTTTATTGAATTTGCAGGCGGGCGTAAATGCGACCAGCAGTTCGATCAACGGGCAGCGTTCGTCTTCGGCAAATTTCACACGCGACGGAATAAATGTTCAGGATAATTTCATCCGTTCCGGCGGATTCGTTCAGGATCGCCCGTCGGTTGACGACACGGGCGAATTTACCGTCACGACGCAGAATGCTTCCGCCGCGCTCGGCAACGGCGGTTCGACGCAGGTTCAGCTCGTTACGCCGCGCGGCGGTCAGAATTTTCACGGCGCATTATTCGCCTATAACCGCAATTCCAAATTTGCGGCAAACGATTTCGGCAATAACGCTTCCGGCACGGAAAAACCGTTTCTAAATCGCAATCAATTCGGCGGAAAAGCGTCCGGTCCGCTGCCGCTTCCCGGTTTTGGTGAAGGAACGCCGACCTTTATTAAAGGCAAAGGATTTTTCTTTGTTTCTTACGAAAGATTTCTTTTGCGCCAGACCGCACCGCTTACAAACCGCGTGCTTTTGTCGCAATTCCGCGACGGAACATTTTCCTACCGCGACAGCGGCGGAGTTCTCCGCACCGTCAATCTTTTAACGGGAACAGGATTTGATCTTTCAACGCCTGACAGGGTAACGGCTTTTAATAATGCCGGTGGAATCCTGCCGCTCGATCAGACCGTGCAGGCGCGTTTTCTCAGCCAGACACCGACTGCCGGAAATTCGTCATTCCAAAATGCGATTTCGACGGGTTTCGTAACGCAGGATTTTGTTTTTAATCAAAATGACAACGATACGCGCAACAGTTTTACAACCCGTTTCGATGTTGATCTGAACGACCGAAATAATGTGTATTTTGTTTATAAATACAACGATAATGCCGATGACCGGCAATCCGATCCGGGCGGTTTTCTCCAGCAGCCGTTTGTCGTGCAGGGCGGACCGACCGCTTCTTATTTATTGAGTTACAGCACGATTCTCGGTTCGAGTTTTACCAATGAAGTGCGCGGCGCATACGTCTATAGCGATCCCTTTTTCCGGCAATCGCCGCTTTTTCCGAATAATTTCTTGATCGGCGGTCTGCCGCTCGGCTTGACCACTCCCGAACCGAGTTTTCAAAATCAGGGACGCAACACCGATCAAATTACGTTTCAGGACAACGCATCTTATTCGAAGGGAAACCACACGATGCGTTTCGGAATAGAATTTAACCGCCAAAAAATCAGTTCACAAACTAATTTTAACGCCGTTCCGATCTATAATATATCGACAACGGCTAATCTGAATACGCCGTCTTTAGATCCCGCGCTGTTTCCGGGCGGTATCAGCGCGACAGATCGGGCGATTGCCGATTCGCTCAGATATTTGCTCGGCGGAATTGTCGGCGGCGGCACGGTTCAGGCAAATTTTGTTGATCCGGTAACGGGTCCCGTGATCGGTGCGCCGAGTCTGCAAAACTATCAATACGACACCTACGGTTTATATTTTACCGATCAATGGCGCGTTACGCCGAATCTGACGCTCAATCTCGGTCTGCGCTACGATTATTTCACGCCGCTCGAAAATACGAATCAGGCTCTGCTCGAGCCGGACTTGCGCGGCGCGGAAACATTCGAACAAATTCGCGCCCGCCTTCTCGATCCGAACGGTCAATACGTGATCGCCGGAACAAATACCGGAAATCCCGGACAATTATTCAACGCGGATAAAAACAATTTCGGTCCCGTTTTAGGTTTTGCCTATACGCCGACCTTCGGCGGACTTCTGGGTTCGATTCTCGGAAAGGAAAAACAAACCGTGATTCGCGGCGGATTCCGTATCGGTTATATCAATGACGAATATGTTAAATCTTCGGACAATGCCGGTGCCGGAAACGACGGTTTGAATCAGACGGTTTCCGCGCTGAATCCGAATGACGGAACCGTTTCGCTCAATTCGA
Source organism: uncultured Blastocatellaceae bacterium (assembly GCA_964444245.1). Classification (GTDB taxonomy): domain Bacteria; phylum Acidobacteriota; class Blastocatellia; order Pyrinomonadales; family Pyrinomonadaceae; genus JAHCHG01. Next base: position 3,751 of record CAYUGW010000108.1, read on the forward strand.
GATTCAACGCTCTGCCGGGTTTTGTTCTGCCGCCGTTTCAGGGTTCGACCATCAGTTTTGCTCAGGGAAATGCCAATAACGGCGCATTCTTTAATACCGTTTTCGGGATCAATCCGAATCTTAAAGTTCAGCAAAATATGGAGTACAACTTCGGAATTCAGCGCGAAATCGGTTTTAATACGGCGATTGAAATCCGCTATGTCGGCGGACGCAGCAACAGCCTCGTGCGCGGCTACGATTTCAATCAGCTTGATATAAATTCTAATGGTTTTCTGCAGGATTTTATCAATGCCCAAAACAACTGCCGCATTCAAGGCGCAACCGTTGCCAACCCGAATCCGAACGATCCGATTCTGAGCTGTACGAATGCCGCCAATATCGGTCTCCCCGGACAGGTTGATCTGCCTGTATTTAACCAATTGCCGTTCGGTGCTTTCTTAAATAATTCGACGGTTCTGAATGAAATCCGGCAAGGACGACCGGGACAACTTGCCACGATCTATATTCAAAACGGTTTGGACGGATTTTTGAATGCCGACGGCAATTTTGTCGGCGTTCCGTTCCGCGCCAATCCGAATGCCGGTCCGGCTGATCTGCTCGATAATTCGGGACGTTATCGCTACAATGCGCTTCAGATGGAAATTCGCCGAAGATTTTCGCAAGGTTTGTCATTCCAGGCAAATTACACCTTCCAGAAAATTCTGGGCGATATTTTAACCGACGGGCAGAATCGTTTCGATCCGTATCTTGATAATAATTCGCCCGATCTGGAATATGCACGCACCAATTATGACCGCACGCATACCGTCAATATCAATGCCAATTATGAACTGCCGTTCGGCAGAGGCAAGCGTTTCCTGAATCAAGGCGGTTTTGTTGATAAACTTTTCGGAGGATTTCAGGTTACTTCGATCATCAATATCGGTTCGGGTCCGCCGATCTCGATCAGGGATACGAGTGGAACTCTGAACCGTACGGCGCGTTCGGCGCGGCAGACGGCAAATTCTTCGCTGTCGCTTGATGAAATTCGGGATTTGATCGGTATTTTCCATCATAACGGCAGAATTTACTTTATCAATCCGGCGGTCATCGCACCGAACGGTTCGGCAACCGGCGGGAATGTTCTGGGAACACCGACCGGAGCTTTTGCCGGACAGGTTTTCTTTGCTCCGCAAGCCGGACAAACCGGAAATCTGCCGCGTTCGTTCCTGAACGGTCCGATGTATTTCAATTGGGATGCGGGAATTATCAAGAATATCGCATTTAATGAAAGAGTGCGTCTGCAGCTGCGTGCCGAAGCATTCAATGTTCTCAATAATGTGAATTTCTTCCTGCCGAGCGGACCTTCCGCGCTGAATCTCGGTGAAGACAGCAATATCTTCAACATCAGATCAGCCACATTCGGTCAGATTCCGGCTTCGAACAACTACGGTCCGCGCATTCTGCAATTTGCACTGCGCTTTGAATTCTAAATTGTGTATTTTTACATATTTAGAATGTATCTGCTAAAAGGAGATTTTCCCGAACCGGGAAAATCTCCTTTTAGCACGTCTAACCGGTAAAATAATCTATACACAGCTTTTTTAGTTTTGGAAAATCAACGCATTTTACCGATATTCAATCGTATAAAAGGATGAGTCCTTTTTCTCGAAATTTTCATAAAACTTGGTACCCGAATAGCTGATTCTGCCTTTATTTCCTTCTACGGCGATTTCATTGATACCCATCATTCCGTCTTCAGCCTGCGGATTCCAGTAACCGCGCTCCAATAATACAAGCTGATTCGGTTCGAGTTTCAGGGTTCTTTCTCTTTTTTGCATATTTGTCGTATAAACACTTTCGGGCAGAGGTTTAGCGGTACCTTCTGCAAACCTATTCTCGACGCTGAAAATTTCGGGAACCTGAAATTCCCTACCTTCTTTAAGTTTGTAAGTAATCGTTACGGGTTCGGAAGTATAATTAACGACTTCCAACCTGTATTCAGCCGAACACGCCGCCGGCAAAAGTGAAAAAAGAATTACGGCAATGATTTTAAATTGAATTTTCATATGTTTTTACTCCATTTTTTACTATTGTTTGCTCACTGAGAAAAACCGCTCTTTTTGCAAGTTCTCTCAGTTTTAGAATTGCAAAATCTTTCGGCAAAAATCTTTCAGCATATTCAGGTCGAGCGGCTTTTCAAAAACTTCGTCCGCGCCGGCAGCGGTTGCCGTGTTTGAAATTTCCTCTTTGTAATATCCCGTCATTAAGAAAAAAGGCGTATTTCGATCGGTTTTTCTGACGCATTTCAAAATTTCCAGACCGCTCGTGTCCGGCAGTTTATAATCGCAGAGAATTAAATCCGGTTTTGATCTATTGATCTGCTCAAAGGCATTTTTCCCGTTTTCAAAATCAAACACTTCGTAATTTTCACCGGTGAAAATTCGCTTCAAACCGCGCCGCAAAACCGCATCGTCTTCGATAATCACAATTTGTTTTTGAACTTTTTCCATAACCGGATTCTAATTACTCACCGCTGAAGACGGAATTGAAATATCGCCGTTTAAACCGAAATATTCAAAACGGAAGTTTCCCGAAGAATTTTCGAGAATATACCAGACGCCTTCTTCGGGTCTGAAAACGGCAAAATCCGTGCGTCCGTCGCCGTCATAATCGCCCGGAGCGGGCTGATCGGTTGAAACGCCCCATTTTTGAAAGATGAATTGCCCGTCTAAACTTCGCAAAACGTACCAAATACCGGTTTCCGGACGATAAACCGCCAGATCCGTTTTGCTGTCGCCGTCGTAATCGCCCGGAACGAGCCGGTCGCCGGAAAGTCCCCAGTTTGTGATAACCACCGAATTATCGGAACTTCTCGAAATATACCAATCGCCGGTCGCCGGTCGGAATATTGCCGGATCGGGTTTTCCGTCGCCGTCAAAATCACCGCGAACGGCTTTATCTCCCGTTGTTCCCCAGGGCAAAAAGGTTATATCGTTATTCGGATTATTATTGCTTCCCAAATAATAGAAAACACTTTGCGAGCCTTGCGCGGAATCCCGATAAACGGCGGGATCGGCTTTGCCGTCGCCGTCCCAATCGCCGACGATTACCGGATCATCGCCCGTCTGACCGAAAATTTCGACACGCAGCGAGAAATCGGAAGAATTAAGAATATAGAACGCCGCCGAATTCGGCGCGTCAGGTCGCCAAACAGCGATGTCCGTTTTGCCGTCGCCGTCAAAATCGGCGGGAGTCAAAATATCACTGCCTAATCCGTGCTGAATGCCGAGAAATCCGTCGGTTGATTGATCAACATACCAAATGCCGGACGACGGGCGAAAAATGGAAATATCCGTTCTGCCGTCGCCGTCAAAATCAAAAGGCGCGGGCTGTGTTTGAATATTGCGAAACAGAGTCAGAATATTTTCCTCTTCGCGGTCAACGACCAATTGATTATTTACCGGATCGAAATTAAAGGTGTAGTCATTGCCGGGCATTTTGCCAAGCACGCTGTTATCGCCGTTGATCTCACCGAAAGTTCCGTTCGTCCCGTCGCCGTAAGTTAATGCGCCCGTTCCCTTCGGATTAGCACCGGAATTTATCAAGCTATTATTAAAACTTACACTTCTGACGACATAATCGCCGTTCGGCAGACTAAAAACTCCGCCGTTTCCGACAAAATCATTCTCCCCCGAACCGATCAACGAATTCGCGGCGGAAACATCGCCCGTGCAGCCCTTCGAACCGTCGCAAAACGTGACCGCTCCGGCATTTTCCGCCGAATCGGAATCCCATTCATGCGATTCAATAACATACCTGTTGCCTAAAGAAACCGCTGTATTTCCGACCCGGTCATTATTTCTTGTGCCGACCAGAGAATTTTTATCCGACACCCAATCGTTGCAACCCGTCGTGCCGCTGCAAAGTGTCGCCGCACCCGCGTCTGTGACCAAAGTTCCGCCGCCGCTTAAATCGGGAATAAAACGATTCCATTCAGAACTTAAAACAACATAATTTCCGTTTTCCAGCGGAACAATTCCGTTCAGCCCGACCCGATCAAAATCGTTAAAACCCATAAGTGAATTCCCGGTAGTTATCGGTCCGGTCGGGCATCCCGTCGTGCCGCTGCAAAATGTAACCGCGCCGCTATCGTTTAACCCCGCCAGCGAACTGTTGATCACAAAATTACCGTTTGCCAGAATCTGATTTCCGTTGCCGTCCGAACCGATCCGGTCATTGACGGCATTTCCCGTCAGCGAATTTGCCGCTGAAACCTCGCCCGTGCAGCCCGTCGTGCCGCTGCAGAAGGTTACTGCGCCGGCATCACTTGCCGTTTCCGAATTCCAGAAGGAACTGACGACGACATAATTTCCGTTGGGTAAAACGAAGCCGCTGCGTCCGACTTGCGCGTTGGAATTATTTCCGCCGTGCAGAGAATTTGAAGTTGAAACCGCACCGATGCAGCCCGTCGTGCCGCTGCAGAAGGTTACTGCGCCGACACTGTTCGATCTCCAGCGATAGCTTCGAACGACATAATTTCCGTTCGGCAAGATCAAGATACCGCCGCTCCATCCGATAAAGTCTTCGGTAGCAGTTCCGTACAGTGAATTTGAGGTCGAAACCGTGCCGTGGCATTCGGCAATCGTAGGACAAAAAGTAACCGCGCCCGCCCGCTGAATCGAACCGTTATTCCAGGCGGTTGATACGATCACAAAACCTCCGTTGGCAAGTTCAAAAACTCCGCTTCCTCCGACACGGTCAGCCGGCTGTGAGCCGGTTAATGAATTTTCGCCGGTGACCAAGCCGACACAGCCGTTCGGATTGTCGCAGAAAGCGACCAAGCCGACAGTTCCACCCCATGACGATGAAACAGTCGCATATTTACCGCCTGAAAATGCCGTAACTCCGGCACCGATGAAACTATTTTCGCTGCCGCCGAAAAGCGAGTTTTCGGTTGAAACCGCACCCGTGCAGCCCGTCGTTCCGCTGCACCAGGTTAAGGCTCCGGCATCGACGATTTCTCCGTTATCCCAGATTGCCGAGCCGACGACGTAATTGCCGTTGTTCAAAGCCGCAACAGTACCGACCCGATCGCTTTCTTTTGTACCGAAAAGGGAATTTGCCGTTGAAATCTCGCCGACGCATCCGGTTTCACCGTTGCAAAACACGACCGCGCCGACATCTGCGAGCGATTCATTATCCCAAAACGAATTGGCGACGACGTAATTGCCGTTGCTTAGAACAGTTACCGTTCCTTCATCCATATCACCCGAGCTTGAACCGACCAGTGAATTGGCGGCGGAAACCTGTCCGCTGCAGCCCGTTTCGCCGCTGCAAAATGTAATCGCACCGACATTTTCCGCACTTCCGTTGCCCCAAAAACGACTCCGTACCAAATAATTGCCATTCGCCAAAACGAAAATATCGGTTCCGATCTGGTCGCCGACAACGCTTCCGGTCAGGGTGCTGATCAATAAACCGGTCGCCCCGTTATATAAATAAACCGCACCGATACTGCTTCCGCCCTCCGGCGGCGAATCGGAAATTAAGTTCGCCGAACGGTTATATGAATAAAACTTGCCCCCGCTCGAACCGAATCTGATGTCCCGAACAACGATATTTCCGTTTGGAAGAACTACGCTGTCTTCTGAAAACTCGACACTTCCTTCCGGTCCCGGAATATGGATTTGGACTGATGCAAAACCAGAAATAGTAGAAAAGATAACAATTAAAAAAACGGTAAAAACCAGAGCGGCAAATTTATCGGTCAACATTAAAAAATTCTCCTTTGGATATTTGAAATTTTCTGAACGATAAATAACCGAAGCATCTCTCGTGCCAATTTCTTTTGGCGCAAAAAAACCTGATTTCATCAAGGTTTCCTTAAATCGAAAGTATCGAAACTGTCTTTATTTTTAGACATAAATTGCCGGATGCGAAGAAAAGATAGCCAGTTAAATGTTGCAATTGCAGAGTTTGTCAGAAAAGATTTAATTCCGATGACAAACTGTTATATTTTTATGACAGTTCGGGGAAAATTGGAAAATTTGTGCGATTCAATCAATTATTTTTTATTATTAAACGACTCCACAAAAAAGCTGATTATCCTGTCATTTCAAGAATAATCAGATTTCACTAAAAATGCGGATCAGGAGTTGAAATAAATCATCCTCATTTATGAGGCTTTACGCCTCTGCGGCGGAAAGCCTGTTGAAACAGGCTAAATTCAACTCCTGATTCGCA
>CAYUGW010000109.1:0-9913 GCA_964444245.1 uncultured Blastocatellaceae bacterium
GTTCGGGTTAAACAATGCGGCTTGAATTTCTGCAAAAGTCTCCGCGCCTCCAAGGTCGGGTTCCAGATATGTTTGGTCAGGATTTCTAAGCGGGCTGAAATAATCCCAGCGAATACCGAGATTTAAGTTAAGTTCGGGAGTTACACGCCAGGCATCTTGAAAATACAAACCGTAGGTTTCATATTTGAGTTTTCGACGATCTATGGCTCCGAGCTGCGGACCTACCGAAGCATTAACGAACGGAGCGGCGATTGTTCCGCTTCCGACGATGCCGCCGAGCGAATAGCGTAAAGCATTAGCACGCGCTAAGTCGGTCGCATTGATTCCGCCGGGGAATAAGGTATTTGCCAAACCGGGAGTATTCGGATTAGCTGTTCCGCTAATATTGTAAATACCTACACGGTTGAAACTCGTTATCGCATCAATGCGTTGAGCATTAAAATCAATACCGAAACGCAGCGTGTGTTTTCCGAGCGAATACGAAGCATTGTCTTGGATAGTATAAAGATCGGTATTACGACCTTGCGCCTGAAAAGCCGATTGCGGATTAGTTGCAAAGGAAAATCCGCCGATAATGAAATCCGTCGGGAAATTCGGGTCTTCATTGAAAAACGGATTGCTTTGCTGGTAACCGGCGCGAACTTCATTCGTAAAATTATCTCCTAAAATAGTTCCATAACTCAGAATGTAAGAAGAAGTCGGACCGCCTTGAGTGTTAACCGGCACCACATTGAATGTATTGTCAATATCGGTGCGGTCATCGGCATTATCATTATATTTATAAACGAAATAGACATTGTTTGTATCGTTTATATCAATATCGAAACGGGATGTAAAAGCATTTCTCGTATCATTGTCTCGTTGATTGAAACTAAATCCTTGACTTAATCCGCCATTTGAAAGACCGGGAGCATTTCCCGCGTTCGGAAGTCTTGACAGAATACGACTTTGAATAATCGGATCAACTCCGATTGCCCCGCCTGCATTTGTAAAAATAGCTCCGTTTCCATCGGCTAAATTGAGTCCGGTTCCGCTTAAAACATTAACACTGCGCGTAACTCCGTCAGTACCGATATAGGTGAAATTTCCATCTCTAAACTGCGGCAACAAGACGGTGGCAGTTTTTGAAGTCTGCTGACGAAGCAAAAATCTTTCATAATTGACAAAGAAAAATCCTTTGTCAGTGAAAAAAGTCGGTGTGCCTTCACCGATTCCGGGAATGGGCATCGGTCCGCCGAGCTTTCCGCCGATTTGGTTTCTGTTCAGGAAGGGACGGTCAACACCCGTCACGTTATTACCGAAGTCATTGGCGGCAAATGCCGCATTACGATTGTAAATATATCCGGCACCACGAAAACTGGTCCCGCCGCGCGGGGTAATGAGCTGAACCTGCGCCGAACCGCCGCCGCCTAATTCTGCTCCGGCATTCTGCGTCGTTACGGTAAATTCACCCGTATCATCAACATTCGGACGATCCTGAACAAATCCGCCGGTTCTGATGAAATTGTCCTGGATATTGATACCATCTCTCGTGAAATTAGTTGAAGAGGTTCTTTGTCCGTTGACGTGATTACCCGCCGTCGGATTGACTCCTGCCTGCAAATTAAGCAAGGACAGCGGATTACGTCCGTTGATCGGAAGATCCAAAATCTGACGCGGACTTACGGTGGTGCTTAATTCAGAGTTACTGGCATTAACAATATCTGCACCGGCAGATACATTGACAACCTCGTCAACTCCACCAACCTCCAGAACACTATTAAAAGTGTAATCACGGTTAGCGTCAATTTTAACATCGTTGGCAATGTAAGTCTTGAAACCGGAAGCAACAATTTTAACGGTGTATGTTCCGAAATTCAGCTGGTCAAATCTATAACCGCCGCTGCCATCGGATATTGCTGTTCGTTCCTGACCGGTCTGATTATCAGTAACAGTAACGGTTGCGCCCGGTAATAAACCATCGGCACTGGAAACTGTTCCGATAAGGCGACCTGTTGTTTGAGCAAATGCTAATGTTGCAAACATCCAAAGCATTAGACTCGCAAAAATAAACTTTCTCATACTTTATCTCCTTAAGTTAGTCGTTGTGTATTTGTAATTTACTTAAGACTTACCCAATACTTCATTAAGTCCAAAATTTGTTTTCAACAAATTAAAGTAAATGTTTGATTGTTCTTTAGTTAAAAGTAAATATATTTTGATTTTAAGAACTGGCAGATAGTAACTAGCAAAACCTGTTCCACATCTGGCGTGCCTGCCCTAAGTAGCGAGAAAATTTAGACTTACGATATATAAAATAATCTTATAATATCAGCAAAGAGTTGGAGAATTTGGATATTTATCTAAAAAACTGAAATTTATACAAAAATCGGAAGTTAAGTTGAAGTTAAGTTTAAACCGGTTAAATTTTAATCCTTTTTATATAAAGTAATTTGTTATAATCTCTCTTTTTATCTTCCGGCTACATAAATTTTTGTAAAAACGCTATAATTTTGTCAGACTTTTCACAAAACAGATGAATAACCCGATTTCTCCGCATTCTCAGATGTCAATCGTCCCGCTCGGCGCAGGCGATTTGATTGACCGCGCCGTTCGGCTTTACCGCAAACATTTCTGGACGTTTGTTTTGATTGCCGCGCCGCCGGTTGTCGCCGGGACGATTTTTTCCATCGCTTGGACGATGCTCGGACGCACACTTTTTTTTGTCGGCACAAGTTTTGATCCGGCGGAGATGTTTTCTTTTCAACTTTTTATGTGGCTCGGCGGAATAATTATCTGGCTGGTCGAAACGGTCGCCATTTTAACGGTGATGGGCGGTGCTTCGCGCAATTTTATCCGGCATCTGCTTTTTGACGAACCGATTTCATTCGGTGAAACTTATAAAAACACCAAAAAGCGGGTTTTCGGCTTGATTGCCGCTTCATTAATTATTTCGATTGTTCTCGGCATTTTCGGGATATTTCTTTTTTATGTCAGTTTAATAATCGCCACTCTTTTGATTGTTATCGTTTTTTGGATTTTTTCGGTTGTTGCTCCTTTAGCCGTAATATTATCCGTAATAATCGGTGCGGCGATGACAATTTTGACACTGTGGCTTTTCTTTCTGGTTGCGTCGCGTTTTGCTTATATTCCGCAGGTAATGCTGGTCGAAGGACAGGGATTTTTCCCCGCTATGAGCCGCAGTATGGCACTCGCCAGCGGAAATGTTAAACGCTTTGCCGCGCTTTTTATTTTTACGATAGTTGTTACATATTCGGCACTCGCGCTGCTTTATATTCCGCTCGGCTGGTATGCGTGGGCAAGCGGAATCGAGGTTTTTTTTAGCGCGGATGTTGTTCCGGCGTGGTATCAGATCGCCAATCAGCTCGTCGGGCAGATCAGTTTTATTTTGCTGATGCCGGTCTGGATGATCGGTTTATGTCTGCTGTATGTTGACGAACGCGTGCGCCACGAAGGTTATGATATCGAATTGATGGCGGCACGGCGTTTGGGCGATATTCCGAATGTTCCGCAAACTTATGTAAATCCGCTCCAACCGGCGTTGTCGAAAACTCCGCTTGCCGGACAAGATTTGAATCAAACTCCGCGAAAGGATTCTAAAATAACGACGCTTGGATTAAAATAAGCAGATGAGCAAAAGTAATAAAAGATTTTCGATAAAAGTTTGGAGTCCCGCCTTTAGGCGGTTTTCCGCCGCGCTTGGCTGGCGGTTGCCGCCTGAAGGCGGGACTCCAAACTTTTCAAAATACCTTACTTTTTCGGTAAAATTTATTTTTGCCGTTTGCGCTCTATTTGCGCTTTTTTCAAATTCGGCGTTCGGAAAAACATTGGCGGAATATAAAAGCAATGTGGCGGAAGCGCGGAATTTGGCTCTGCAATTGCTCTACCCGGATGAAGAAATTACGGCTTCGACGGCTGAATACGAAAATTTTGAAAAAAACGCGTTGGAAAAAATCCGCAAAAATATTCCGCCGAGCGAAAAAATCGAATGGAAAAATTCAACAATCGAAACCGATAATCGCTGGCTTGCGGAAAAACTCGACGCATATCAAAAAGCCGCCGCAAATTCGGATGAGCGGTTGTACATCTTGAGCGAAATCAGCGAGCGGCTCGATGCGATCGGAAAAAAACTGGCGGAAATCGAAAATCCGCCGCTCTCGCAGCGCACCAAAGACGAAGACAAACGAAAACTGTCGGAAATCTTAAAGCGTGAAGAATATAAGAAGGCGGATGAAAATGATAAAAGTCTTTTTCAAAGAATGTATGACGCGGTAATGCGCTGGCTTGCCGAATTATTTCCGGAACCGGATATTAAGCCGGGACAAATTTCGGGTTTCGGACAGTTTTCATCCATTGTGGTTTATGGTTTTTTCGCTTTGATTATAGCCGGAATCGGTTATCTGATTTATAAATTCGCGCCGCAATTCGTTCGCCGATTCCGCTTGCGGGAAAAGAAGGAAAAAAGCGACCGCGTTATTTTGGGCGAAACTCTTTCCGCCGATCAAGATGCTTCGGATTTATTCAGCGAAGCGGAAAAGCTTGCGCGTGAAGGAAATTTGCGCGGCGCGATTCGCAAAGGTTATATCGCGCTTTTGTGCGAACTCAGCGATAGAAAAATCATCGGGCTTTCCCAACATAAAACAAACCGCGATTATTTGCGCGACGTAAAACAGAGGAAAGGCGGCGAACTTTATCAAAATATGAACGGTCTGACGAGTAATTTCGAACGTCATTGGTACGGTTTTAAATCGGCGGACGAAAAGGATTGGGAAGAGTTTAAGAACGATTACAAAAAGGCAATTAGTGGTTGAAATAATGTTGTGAGGGTAAAAAAGTCTTATGAATTGCCGTCTGCTTTAGCTGACGGATAAATGTGGAAAAGCGCCAAGGCTTTAGCCGAAGTAAATAAAGTAAATAACTTCCTTAGAGCTTCAGCTAAAGCTAATCTGATGATTGATATTTTTATCAGATTCGGCTAAAGCCTGTTTGAATAATCAAACTTTTTCCGTCAGCTAAAGCAGACGGCAATTCAAGTAACTGCAAAAGTCTAAATTTAACCACTAATTGTTAAAAAGCCAAAACAATAAATGAAGGAAAGGTTTCTCATATTTTTAGCATTGTTCGTCCTGATAATCGTGCTTGTCGGGCTGAATGCCGCGTCTTACGTTCAGAAGGAAAAAGTTCCCGATAACGAACTCCGACCGAATCGTTCGAGCTATAATGTCGGCTCGACCGGAACACGCGCTTTTTACGATTTGCTGGCGGAAACGGGCAGAAACGTAACGCGCTGGCAAGAGCCGCCTTCCGCGCTTTTGCGCTATGAGATAAATTCACCGCGAACTTTTGTCGTTATCGGAGAAACCTTGCGCGAATTTGAACAAAAGGAAATCGAACATCTTCAGCAATGGGTTGCCAGCGGCGGCAGATTAGTGTTTATTGACCGCACTCCGCCCGAAGAACTTGTTAAAACCTCCGCTAATTGGGCAATTTCTTTTAAAACGGATGAGGAACCGAATATTACGACCGATCCGTCAAATCAAAAAGAAATGACAAATGAAACGGAAGCGGCAAAACCCGTTCAACCGACGATTTTAACGGAAAATATCATCGCCGTTCAAACTTCGCGCTATGCCGCGTCAATCGGAATTACGAAATTATCCGCCGCAGATTCGGTTTCGACAACACGGCGCGAACCGTCCGCAAGTATTATTAAAAATACGCCGTCCGAAATTTTTGAAGATTCGGATGATGATTACAGCGATGAAGATGCGCCGCCGCCGCCGCCGAAAGTTGCCGACAAAGAAGATCAAACAGGAATCGGATCGGGTTCGGGACCTGTCCGAAAAGAAACGCCGCCCGCCGTAATCACTACCGAGAGGGCAGACGAACAAGTTGATGAAACCGGACAAATTCCCGCGCCGGTCGTTCATCTGGCAAATAAAGACAAAAATATTCTGGTCGAAATTCCTTTCGGCGACGGGCAGATGGTTTTTTTGACCGATCCCTATATTGTTTCAAACAGCGGAATCAATCTGGTTGATAATGCACAGATCGGCATCAACCTGCTCGCCTCTTACGACGGAATAATCGCTTTTGACGAATATCATCAAGGCTTCGGCAAAAACAATAATTTATTGCTCGCCTATTTTGAAGGAACGCCCGTCGTCGCATTTCTGCTGCAAATCGCCGCCTTGATCGGTTTGATCTTTTACACGCAGAGCCGCCGATTCGCCCGCGCTCTGCCGGCGGCTGAACCGAGCCGGCTTTCCAAACTCGAATATGTCGCGGCAATGGCGCAGCTTCAACAGCGAACAAAGGCTTACGATCTGGCGGTCGAGAATATTTATAAAGAATTTCGCCGCCGCGCTGCGCGCCTCGTCGGCGCGGATAATTTTACGGTTACGCGCCCCGAACTGGCAAAACTGATCGCCGAAAGAATCACGCTCGGCGCGGACGAAATCGAGCAGATTATGTTCAAATGCGAAGACATCAGCCACGGCGAACCGACTAATAAAAAGGAAGTTATTAATCTGATAAGCCGCCTGCGCGAGATTGAAACCGAACTCGGTTTGCGCCGCGGCAGAAAGTAAAAAGGCAAAAGGTAAAAGGTAAAACTTTTTGGAAAATGACAACAACAGCTTTGATCTTGCTTATAATTTTGTTCTTTTTAACGAGCGTGATCGGCGTTGTAACGGGGAGTAATTCTTTGATAACCGTTCCCGTGATGTTTCAGTTCGGGATTGATCCGAAAATTGCGGTGGCGACGAATATGTTCGGGTTGACATTTATGAACATCGGCGCGACGATTCCGTTTTTAAGCAAAGACATTATCAAATACCGAAAAATCGCGCCGCTGGTTTTGATAACTCTGGTAAGCTCGGCAATCGGTGCGCTGCTCGTCGGTTTGATCACGAGTCAGAGCATCAAACTTATCGTTTCGATTGCGATGATTTCGGTGGCGATCTTCGTTCTTGTCAAACGCGATTCGGGCGTGGCAGAAATCGCCGAAGTTTCGAGAAAAGCAACCGTTTTAACGTTTGTTTTGACATTTATTCTGGGAATTTACGGCGGTCTTTACAGCGGCGGTTATGTGACGGTTTTAACGGTGGTTTTCGTTGCATTCTTCGGAATGACCTTTACCGAATCGGTCGCTTCGACAAAATTCATCAATGTTTTTTCATCGCTCATTGCCACAATTATTTTTATGTGGCAAGGTTTAGTAGATTACCGGCTCGGTTTGATCTTAGCCGTGATAATGTTTATCGGCGCATTTATCGGAGCGCATACGGTTACGAAATTAAACGATATTTGGCTCAAAAGAATTTTTCTGATAACGGTTTTTATTTTAGCCGTAAAAACTATCTTTGATTATGTCTAAAGTTTAAAAGTGAAAAAGTGGAAAAGTGAAAAAGTTTTCCAGACGATGAATTTACTTTTAAACTATTAAACTTTTTCACTTTTAAACTTTAAAGAATGCTAACTTATACACCTGCAACAATTACGCATATAACAAACGAACTTCATAAGACGATTGTCGGACAAGATGAAGTTATCGAACAGATTTTGGTCGCTATCTTAGCGGAAGGACACGCCCTTTTGGAAGGTGTTCCCGGAACGGCGAAAACTTTGACCGTAAAATCTCTGGCGCAGATCGTCGGCGCAAGGTTTTCGCGTATTCAATTTACGCCCGATCTGATGCCTTCGGATATTACCGGAAACAATGTTTTCAATATGCAGACATCGGAATTCAGTTTGCGTCCGGGACCGATTTTTACAGACATTTTACTGGCGGACGAAATCAACCGCACGCCGCCGAAAACGCAGTCCGCGCTGCTCGAAGCAATGGAAGAACGCCAGACGACGATTGACGGCAAACGCTATCGCCTGTCGCCGCTTTTTACCGTGCTGGCAACGGAAAACCCGATTGAATACGAAGGAACTTATCCGCTGCCGGAAGCGCAGCTCGACCGTTTTTTGCTCAAAATCCTGATTGATTATCCGGCGGAAGACGCGGAACTAGAAATCATTTCGCGCTGGGATGCGGGTTTTAATTCGCGCAATTTGGAGCAGGTCGAAATCAATCCGCTGCCGGACGCGGAAGCGATTAAAAAATGCCGTGCCGAGGTAAAAGCGATGCGAATGGAACCGGGCGTGCAGAAATATATTGTTGATCTGGTCAGAAAAACGCGCACGCATCCGACGATTCTGTATGGCGCAAGCCCGCGGGCTTCGGTCGCTTTATTGCTTTGTTCAAAAGCACTTGCGGCAATTCGCGGGCGCGATTTCCCGACACCGGACGACATACGCGACGTGGCGTTTCCCGTCCTGCGTCATCGCCTAGCCCTACGCGCCGAAGCCGAACTCGACGGCGCGACGACCGACGCGGTCATTTCCGATATTATAAAAACCGTTGAAGTTCCGCGTTAAATATTTTATTCTTCTACAAGAGGTAAAACTTATGATTAAAGCAATTCGTGGAAGTACCAACTGATAACTCGACGCGGAAGAGTTCCGAAAACTTATCGCACCCTTTCGGCGAAGGCGTTGTTGTGGACATCGGGACGGGCGACGGGCGCTTTGTGTATCGGTCTGCGCTGGCAAATCCGAACAAATTTTTCATCGGGATAGATGCCAATGCCAGACCGCTCGAAAAGCTTTCGATGAAAGCGACACGCAAACCGAATAAAGGCGGTGCGCCGAATCTTCTTTTTATCCAGGCGGCAATCGAAAATCTGCCCGAAGAATTAAATGCGTCGGCGGACGAAATCCATATTCATTTTCCCTGGGGAAGTCTGCTTCAATCGGTCATTTGCGGAAATGAAAATATTCTCGCATCTCTGCGCCGGATTTGTGCGCCCGAATGCCTTTTGGAAATCGTCTTCGGCATTGATGAAGAAAGAGACAAATCCGAAGTAAAACGCCTGAAATTGCCGGAAATTTCTCCTGAATATCTCGAACAAATTCTGATTCCGAAATACCGGGCGGCGGGTTTTAAGATTTTGAAACAAGGTGTTTTAGATTCTTCCCGATGGTCGCTGATGGAAACTTCGTGGGCGCGAAAGCTTCAATCGAATGATCGGCGAAAATGTGTCTATATAATTGCACAGGCGGATGATTGAAGCTTTTCTGATGTTGCAATTATAACGCGAATAAAATCTCTAAATACTGTTGACCGTCAATAGAAAATTTATTTCTGCCGACCTGAAAATAATTGCCACCCAATTTCGTTTTTTATCATCATAAATTGCGCACGAAATTTTAGTAAAAGTATTTTTATTTGATGGTGAATGTTTTTATCAAATTTCGCGCTAGATTGTGTATTTTCTCTCTCCAAATCAAAATCAGGAGAATATTTTATATGCAAAAGCTTTTGTTTCCGGCGTTTTTGCTGGTTTTTTTTGTTTTTTCTTCAAACAATACCCCGGCTCAAAGCAGTAGTAGTATTATTAACCGGCTGCAAGACGTTAAAACCGTCTATCTTGACGAGGATTCGTTCAAATTCGTATTTTCTTCGTGCAGTAAAACCTACGGCAATTTGAAAGTTGTCTGCACCGAGCATTGGGAGCAAAGAAAAGAATTTTTATCTGCTTTGAGCAATTGGCTCGGCAAATATAATTTTTTGCTGATCGGCGATAAACAAAAAGCCGACGCAATTTTACAAGGTGATCTTTCGATTGATGATTTAGGCTACCGAAACTATAAATCAGCCGGAATCAATAAAACGTATGAAAAGGGCACCAAAAACAGAAAAAATGACGACCGGGAAGTGGATGAAAAGAAACCTCGCTGGGAAGCCAGAGGTTGGCTCGTCAATCAAAACGGCGAAAAACTGTGGGAAAGCGACGGACTGGACTTTCCAAAACCCAGTTTCGGATGGAGCAAGCCGTCAAAAATCGAAGCTAAAAAACTCGCC
>CAYUGW010000110.1:0-6176 GCA_964444245.1 uncultured Blastocatellaceae bacterium
TTAGAGAAGCGGTTGAAAGCGGCATTTCAAATTCCTTTGCCAGAACTTTTGCCAGTTCGGTCATCTTTTTGCTCGAAATATTTTCCAAAACCTGCGGATAAGCGAACCCGAAACTGTCGAGATTGACCATCGCGCAATATTTCGCTTTTTCTTCCGCCGGAATCGCCTTTGCCATCGCACTCGAGCCGATCAGACCTTTTTCTTCCTTGCCGAAGGCGACGAATTTATAAGTTTTTTCGGTCGTTAAATCCTTTATCGTGCGGTAAGTATTGGCGACTATGACAACGCCCGTCCAATTATCAATCGCGCCGCAGCCCAAATCCGATTTGTCGTAATGTGCGCCGATAATCACGGTTTCGTCCGTTTTTCCTTTTTTCGTCACGACCAGATTTTGAACATTTTTGAATTCTTCAATAATTATATCGCTTTCCGCCGCGCCCATTTTGAGAAAAAGTTTTTTGACGGCTTCGAGCCTTTCTTTGTCTTTGCAAGGCACGAGTTCGAGATCGGCTTTGATTTCCCCGGCGGTCGAAACTTTTGCTTTTTGCGCCTGTTGAAAAAAGACGGTCAAACTAAGACCGAAGATTAAAATTGTGGTGACAAGTATTTTTTTCCAGAGATTTTCCATTGATTTTATTTGAATAATGTAAATAGAGCGATTTTTAATTTTCTGATATTAAAAAAGAATCAAACAAGCGTTTGGAGTCCCTTTTTCTCGCGGCTTTTTCCGCCGCGCTTCGAAGCGCGGATGCCGCCTAAAGGCGGGACTCCAAACTTTTTTCAAACCCTCAAATTTTAATTATCTCTACCTATTTTCTGACATTTTTACTTTCTATTAGTTCTTAATGTTTCGTATTTCCGGCTAAAAGATCGAT
Organism: uncultured Blastocatellaceae bacterium; assembly: GCA_964444245.1. Taxonomy (GTDB): domain Bacteria; phylum Acidobacteriota; class Blastocatellia; order Pyrinomonadales; family Pyrinomonadaceae; genus JAHCHG01. Next base: position 876 of record CAYUGW010000110.1, read on the forward strand.
CGCGTGCGGCAAAACGGGTTTGACGACTTCAAAACATTCAACCGCACCGGTCGGTGAACCGGGCAGATTGATAATTAAAGTATTATGGCGAATGCCGCAAACGCCGCGTGAGAGCATCGCCATCGGAGTTTTTTTCAAAGATTCAGACCGTATCGCTTCCGCAAGTCCCGGAGCTTCGCGTTCGATGACGGCGCGGGTCGCTTCCGGCGTGTTGTCGCGCTCGGCAAAACCCGTTCCGCCCGTTGTGACAATAAGATTTACATCATCGCGCTCGGTCAAACCGTAGAGAACTTTTCTGAGCGTTTCAAAATCGTCGGAAATGATAATTTTATCAACGACTTCCGCGCCCATTCCGATCAATAAACCGACCAGGGAAACGCCCGAAATATCGTCGTCCTTATGCCGCGTATCGCTGACCGTTACGACAATTGCCTTGATTTTTTCATGATTTTCCATATTTTATCTTGACCGCAAAGTTAGATACATTTTTAACATAAATGGTTTCAGATTTGTTTTTTATTTTAACCGACCGTTGATTCGATCTGCTCGATTTCCTTTTTGCGCTTTCCGTATAAAACGCTCGCAATTACGCCGATGACGACGAGAATCATTCCGAAAAGTGAAAATACGGTCTGCGCTTCGCCGTAGAAAATCCAGCCGATGGCGATGCCGTAAATCAAACCCGAATAAACAATGATCGCAACGGTCGCGGCTTTTTCCTTGCTAAAGGCATTGGTTAAAAAAATCTGTCCGAGCTGCGAAAAAACGCCGATCAGAAGAAGATAAAACCAATCCCAGCCGACGGGCGTTTTCCAGGCGAAAAACAAAGAGATAAAACCCGCGACAACGCCGACCAGTTGAAAATGCAGAATGATCGTCAGAGGATGCTCGTCGTCCTTTAATTTTCTGACCAGATTATACGCCGCGCCCGAACCGAATGCCGAGATTATGCCGAGAAAAATAAAAAAATAAGAAACCCGCGCATCGATCTGACCGATCAGCATTACTCCGGCAAACGAGATGGCGTAAAAAATCCATTGAATCGGTTTAACGCTTTCCTTTAGGAAAAAAATCGCGATGATCGCCGTAAAGATCGGCGAAAGATACTGAACCGTCATCGCCGTCGCGAGCGGGATATTCTGCACCGTCAAAAAAAACAGGGCGAGCGCAAGCGTGCCGAAGAATCCGCGCAAAAACAGATATGTGTGATTCGTGCCGATATACGACGCTTTTGCTCTGCGAAGCCCGATGACGCAGAAAATTCCGGCAACCAGACAGCGGAAAAAGACGACTTCCATCACGGGAATATGAGAAACTTGTTTGACAAAGACATTTGCCAGCGCAAAAGCGAGCGTCGAAAGAAACATTTGCGTGATGCCGGAAGTTAAAAAATTTATTTGTTTTTCAGTCAAAATTAATCGTCCGTTAATTGTGAAAAAATAAATGTCAGAATACTATATCTCCGGCACAAACTTCTATCTCGATTTCAAAAATTATGTTCAAAAAAGTTTTGATCCTATCGGCATCGGTCGGCGCGGGACATCTTAGCGCAGCAAACGCGCTCGAAAAGGAATTTAGAAACCAAAACGCGGCGGAAGAAATTAAGAATATTGACGTTCTCGATTACACAAATCCCCTATTTAGAAGGCTTTACGGCAAAGCCTATCTCGATATGGTCAACACTATGCCGGAAGTTCTCGGCTGGATGTATGATTCATTAGACAAACCGTGGCACAACGAAAAAAGCAGACTCGCACTGAGCAAACTCAATACGCAGCCGTTTATCAGACTCTTGAAAAAAGAAAAACCGGATATCGCCGTTTGCACGCATTTTCTGCCGTCAGAGATAATTTCGTGGCTTAAATCAAAGGAAAAAATCACGTGTCCGCAGGCGATTGTCGTAACGGATTTTGACGCGCACGCGCTCTGGCTGTGTCATCATTACGAACAATATTTCGTTGCACTCGATGAAACCAAAGTTCATCTTTCAAAACTCGGAATTCCCTTTGATAAAATCACGGTTTCGGGCATTCCGATTGATCCGGTTTTTGCCGAAACGAAGGATAAATTTGAAATGCGCGAAAAATTCTCTCTGGCAAAAGACAAATTGACAATTTTAGTTTCCGCCGGCGGTTTCGGTGTCGGGAATATTCAAAATCTTCTTGAAGCCTTGAGCGAACTCAAAACTCCTTCGCAGATTGTCGCCGTTTGCGGGCGCAATGAGGAATTGAAAGTTAAACTCCAAAAACTGGCGATCGAGAAATTAAACAACAAAACCGTGAGTTTCAAGCCGATCGGTTTTACAAAAGAAATGGACGAATATATGTCAGCATCCGATTTGATCGTCGGAAAACCCGGCGGATTGACGACTTCGGAAGCTCTTGCGAAAGGCTTGGTTTTCGTCATCGTCAACCCGATTCCCGGTCAGGAAGAACGAAATTCCGATCATCTGCTGGAAAAAGGCTGCGCGATAAAATGCAACAATCTGCCGGTTTTGGCTTATAAAATTGATAAACTGATCGAAGACCCGAAAAGGTTTGCCGCGATGCGGGAAAATGTTCTGAATCTTGCCAGTCCGCACAGTTCAAAAACCATAATCAGCAGACTTTCCGCCGGTTTTAAGAATTAAGGAATTTGCAGACGCATTCCGGGCTCAATCAAATCCGGATTTGTACCGATTTCTTTTTTGTTTGCCGGAACATCATAGATTTTTGTCCATTTGCTTGCATCGCCGTAATAAGCTAGAGCTATTTTTGAAAGCCAATCCCCCGGTTTAACTATATAAATTCGTTGATTACCGCCCGGCAGAGGAATTCCCCTGCCCGGTTGTTTGGGAATTGAAGGCGGAGTCAGCCTTTGAAGACAATCGTAAAGCACATCGAAGACCAGATTAAAAGCCCATCTCTTAACCTTTTCCGAACCGAATTGGTCTGCTTCGGCAGTTACGCGGGTTTCAAAATCGGGGAATCCTTCATTTATAAATCCCTCTTTCGGTTCAGTCCACGGAACTCCGCCCAAACCGCCGTGAGTGGCAAAAAACGAATTGAAATATAATGTCGTTTTCCCGCGATTTTCATACGTTTTACCGCAGTTTCCGAATGATTCTCTTGATTTCGTAATGGCTTGCCGCTGGGCATAAATTACCGATTTGACCGTATCCACGATTGCCGTATCCTTCCATTTCCACATATCGTCTCCCATTGTTCTCGATCTATCTACCGGATCAAGTAAAATTAAGCATTCAACCGGTATGTTTTCCTGTTTCAGCCACTTGGCAATCTCGATTACGGCGGCTCCGCCGCGGCTGTATCCGGCGAGGAAAATCGCGTCCGCGCCATCCTTCCAGTCCTGCCTTACCTTTCTGAAAATTCTGTAGGCTTCGACCACCGTCCAAGACCCTTCCCACCACGGACCGCGCCGGTAATGACTCGGTCCGTGCGTCCATTCTTTATAAAGCGTATTGACGTGGCTTTTACTAAAAACCTTCGCATATTTACGATTCCAAAAGTCTCCTGTGCCGTCAATTCCTCCTAAAACGATCTTTGGTTTAATATTTGTCATTTTTTCTCCTATGATGAAATTCTCTTATGATGAAATTCTTCTTTTTTGATTTGAGTAATTACTCAAAAACTTTCATTCAAACCTCGCGGGATAAAATTTCCCGTACGATTTTCTCCACTCATAATTTTTCTCTCCGAACAATTACGGGAATTTCATAGTCTTGAGTACAATGGGAAGCTGGAATTTGATTGCACTCAAGACTGTGTTTGCGATTTACCTTTTAACTTGATCAGTCAACCGCAAAACTAATTTTTTCTCTTTACCTTTACTTTTGTTTTAGTTTTCGTACCTTTTTTCGTAGTGGTCGTTTTTTTAACGCCTTTTTTCACGGTCGTGCCGTTGGCGTTGGTTTTCTTTACGCCGCCTTTGACGACCGTCGTATTACCTTTTTTGACGACGGTCGTCTTTTTCTTAACAACGGTCGAAGTTCGCGGGCGGTAATTTACCTTTGTAACGGATTTTACTCTGACCGTTTTGGTCGCGACAAAATTTCTTTTACCGATATAATTTACCGTTCTGGTTCGATAAACATTGACCGTGACCGGACGGCGAACTCTCCACCAGCTCGGATAAACTCTCCAGCCGAAAACCGAGCGATACGGGCGATATGCCGGACGATAAATCCAACGAACTACGCTCCAGGTGCCGATATTGACCGCCGCCGGAACAACGTAATAATTTGCTCCGTAAATTGCCGGATCGCCTTGAATCTGCATTTTGTATTTTTCTGCATCTTCCTTTTCGACGGCGATTGTCGCCACGTCCTGAAAATCATCGGCGGCAAATTGCGTCTGCAAAACTATCAAATGTGTATCGCCCGCAACCTGTTCTTCGACGCGGATATAATCAACCTCTCCGTTTTTGTCCAGATCGAGATTATTAATCCCGTTTTCCGGCGCATTCAGATTTTCTTCAAAATGCTCGAGATTGTTCGAGTCTTTAAATAATTCACCGACCGCGTGCAAATCCAAGCCCGTTGCCGAACCTTCATCATCATCGTCATTGGCAAAAACATTGCCGAATCCGGCGAAAATAATTGCCGAAATAATTAGAACCGTAAATATGTGTTTTGTGTTTTTCATTTTGTTTTTTCTCCTTTTATTTAAGAAATTAGATTTATTTATTCGACCACGATCCAACCCGCTAATTTTTCATGATTGAAATGTGCAAACAGATCCGTCATCGCATCCGTACTTTGCAAAAGATTTTTGTTTGCCGCATCGAAAGACCTTCCGGGTGCTAAACAACCGACAATATCGCCGACATCATCCGCCGAGTGAATCAAAATTTCAGCCAATTTTCCGTCGCGTCCGCGGAGTTTATTGTGTCCGTATTTTCCGTCGGGCTGGATAAAAAAAACCTTTCTGCCCATTCTGTTATGAAAATCCAAAGTTAAAATAAATTCACCCGAGGGAAGCGCAACGTAATTTTCCCAACTATTGGTTGCTGAATCGAAATATTTGTATCTTTCAATGGTTTTCAAATTCAGATTTCCGCCCGTCAACTCGCCGCACATTCCCTGCACGGTTTTTGTTTCGCCGCTTTCCGTTATGGTCGTTGTAAAAATAACGCCCGTCCTTTTCAAAGTAATTTTTGGTAAACCTGTTAAATCTGCCATTTTTTCTCCTTTTTAATTGATAATTTTTCGGCTCGATTTTCCGCACCGAGCGTGTGTTTTCGCGCGCGTGTTTCTTAAAGTTTGTCAGCCTTATATGACGAAGTAATCAAATTATTCCATTC
>CAYUGW010000110.1:6276-9557 GCA_964444245.1 uncultured Blastocatellaceae bacterium
GTGTTTCTTAAAGTTTGTCAGCCTTATATGACGAAGTAATCAAATTATTCCATTCGGATTTCGTATCGGCGCGGTACAGCCTGATCCGGAATATTCGGGCGAGTCTTTCCTTTCCGCCGATGTCGTTGGTTCGTTCCGTATAAACCACCGTCACATTGAGCGAAACCGAATTCGGCGTGTGCCATTCGTAATTCGGTTCTTCCGATAAACCGATTGATTCGGGATGTCCGATAATTCGGTTGAAATAGGCATTTCCCATAAACTTTTCAACGCCGAATTTTTCGATCAATCCCTGAATATCCGAGGCAGACGGATCTGGAATTCCTTCGTAACTGTTTGAAGTCGTAAATGTCCGCCAATACGAGTAGCGTCCGCCGATAATGTCGTAAGCCGCATAGCCTTTGACAATCACGAAAATTCCGGGTTCATTGGTTTTAAGTTTTGCCGAAAACGAGCGCGTCCACATATATTTTTTATATGTCGAACTCCATTCTCTTTTCCCGGCTTTCCCCAAAGTCACCGAAACCGTTTTCGCGCCCGTTAATTGCTTTTTAATTTGAGCATCCGAAGGTTGCGCCCAGGCAATTGATGAAAAAGCAAAAACAAAACTCAAAATAATTAAAAATCTCTTCATTTCTTCTCTCCTGTTTATTGATTTAAAGATTTATGGCAAACTTGAAATTGTCATAAAATCAAAGCAAATTTACGGTTTGCTCCGTTCGCTGTTTTGGACGCATGGGATAAGCGGAATTGCAGTCAAAAGCCCTCAAAATTTGACTCAAAAAATCCTCAAAGAATTATCAAAGGGATTTATGAGCGGTAAAACCAGTGAAATTTACGAATTCGGACAATTTCGGCTCGATGCCGAAACCGATACTCTCTGGCAGGAAGAAAATCTGATTTCTCTTTCGCCGAAGGCTTTTGAATTATTAAAACTTCTCGTAATTAATCAGGGAAACATTGTCGCAAAGGATGAAATTTTTGAAACCGTCTGGAAGGATACATTCGTCGAAGAAGGCGTTTTGAGCCAGAATATCTACACCTTGCGAAATGCGCTGGGAAAGGATGAAAACGGCAATCACCTGATCGAAAACATCAAACGGCGCGGTTACCGGATTTCAGTTCCCGTCCGGCTTTTAACCCAAGAAAACGAAGAATCGAGTGCCGCCTCTTTACAAAATTCTCGAAATACGAAATCAGCTTTGATCGCAAATTTTCCGACCACCGAATCAAAAAGATTTATTTCCGGCAAAAGAAAATTTTTGTTCGGAATAGCTTTCGGCATAATTTTGCTGGCGGTATTCGGTTTTGTTTTACTGAATCTGCCCGAAACTGAAAAAACCGGACAGATTGCGGATTCGGCGGCAAAATATCTCGATTTTCAGAGATTGACCGACAAAGGCGATGTCAATTATCTAAACATTTCGCCCGATGGAAATTGGGTTGCTTATTCAAACGGCGACGGAATTTTCTTAAAGGATTTAAAATCCGGCAGCGAAGTCGCTCTCAAGATCGAAAACTTTGAAAACTTCGGTTTTCTGCAATTTTCAAAAGACGGCAATTCCCTGTATTTTCGCAGTCCCGAAGCATCACAACTGCCCGGAAACGTCTATCAAACCTCGCGTTTCGGCGGCGCGGCAAAGCTCGTTGCGGAAAATGTCTGGGGCGGTTTCAGCTTTTCGCCGGACGGCAAACTACTGGCTTTTACCCGCGTAAAACCGGCGGAAAACAAACATATTCTGATACTTAAAAATCTGGAAACCGGAATCGAAACGGAAATTTTCGCCGAAATTCCGCCCTTTGAATTTTATCCGCGAAATTTTCCCGCCTGGTCGGCGGACGGCAAGAAAATCGCTTTTGTCGTCATCACCCGCACCGAACATTTTGCCCGATTGATCGTTTCCGATATCGAAACGGGAAAAAATGAAGAAATAAAAACCGAAAATTTTCAAAACGTCGAACAGATCGTCTGGAACACAGACGGAAAATCAATCATCGCCTCGGCAAGCGACGGCAAAAATTTTCAGCTCTGGAAAATCAATTACCCGGACGGAAAAGCCGAACGAATTACGAATGATCTGAATGATTATCTGGGCATTTCGATTTCCGCCGACGGCAAAAAACTTCTGGTTCGCCAGCGTTCGTATTTTTCGAATATTTGGGTCGGCGACGGCAAAACACAAGAAAGTTTCCGGCAATTGACGCAAGGATTTGCGCGAAATGAAGGTTTAAAAGGTCTGGCGTGGATCGGCAGCGACAAAATCGTCTATACGGCAAATTACGATAAAATCCGCGATTGGAATTTGTGGATAATCAATCCGGCGGACAATTCGCGCCAGCAATTGACGAGCGATTCCGAAACGCAAAACGAATATCCGGTGATTTCGCCGGACGCAAATTCGATTTTTTTCAGTTCCACGAGCGGCAAACTTTCAAATATTTACCGGCTCGGCATATCGGGTGAAAATCTTTCGCAAATAACTTCTGCCGAAAATCAATCGGAACTTTTCCCGCAGATTTCGCCCGATGGAAATTGGCTTTATTTTATCAAGGAAGGCGAAAACTCATCCGCCGTCTGGCAAAAATCTCTGACCGGCGACGGCGCGCAGCAAAAATTGACCGACGAAAGCGAACTCTCGCCCGCCAACTTTCTCGCTCTTTCGCCGGACGGAAAATTTCTCGCTTTTCACAATTTAGCCAAAGAGACCGGCGGCGAAAAATTAAAGGGATTTTTCAAAGTTTGCGTAGTTTCGACCGAAAATCCGAATGATAAAAGATTTTACGATCTGCCTTCATCACAGCCGTTTGCTTATTTTTCAAACGACGGAAAAGCCCTCGAATTTATCAAAATCACACCCGAAGGCTCGGAAATACAGCGAAAGGAACTCGGCGATAATTCCGAGATCAAAACAATCCTAAGTCTTAAAAACGAGTGGTTTTTCAGCCTGGCGTGGTCGAAAGACGGCGAAAAACTCGCTGTTTCAAGAGGAAAATTGATCAGAGATGCCGTGATTTTAACCGGATTTGAGTAAACTTAAATATAGGAGATAAAATAAAATTATCCAGCAAAACAAACTTGAATATTCACAAACATATGCGGGCGCAGAGCAACCCTTCCTAACCTGAAATAGTGTTTAACTTCTTCTTTTCTTCCATAACTTAAATAAAGATAAAGTGTTATCAAAAACCTTGATAATAATTTCAGGTCGGGAAGGGTTGCTTTGCGCCCGCTTTTTATGATAATTGCGGAATATTGCTCTAAATCTGCAATTGATTTTTAT
>CAYUGW010000110.1:9567-9837 GCA_964444245.1 uncultured Blastocatellaceae bacterium
GCTTAACGGTGGTTTGTGAAACAGGGTATTGAGAGCGGCTTTCTTAACGGTGGTTTGTATTTTTGAGATGAATTCTAATTATCAGAAACGCGAACGGAATATTGCTCTAAATCTGCAATTGATTTTTATTGAAAAATTCCCTCGTCGCATCGTCCGCCGGAAAAAATGTTTCGAGCGCGATTTCCGAAACCGTCACGTCAACCGGAGTGCCGAAAACGGTTATTGTGCTGATAAAGACGAGCGTGCCGAATTTTGTTTCGATTTTCAAAG
>CAYUGW010000111.1:0-9793 GCA_964444245.1 uncultured Blastocatellaceae bacterium
AGCCTGTTCGGTCAAACCGTAACGAAGTCCTTTTAAAACAATTATATGCTTTATCTTTGCGTCTGCGCCGAAGAGAATTGCCAAAGTGACATGTCCTTTTTCATTAGCCTGCCGCGCCGCATCCGTATAGCTTGGCGGCGATTTACTTAAAAATTTAATCGGCGTTTTTTCAGCTAAATTTGCATCATTCGGGTTCTCGTCTTTTTTACGATCAAAATAATCTAAAAATGCTTCGACCGTTTCCAATCTTTCCTGAATAAGTTTCGCGCCTCTCTCGTTTAAGCAATTTCCCGAACAATTCTTTAATGTGTCGGCAGCATTTTGCAGTAAATAAGTGAATTTGACGGGTTCTTTTTCTTCACTCCATTCTTGCCCGAAAGAGTATAGCAATCCGTCGGACTTTAAGATGTAAGCATCTGTAAAATCTTTATTTATCTGGATTGCTCGATCCGCATCGGAAACAGTTTTATCAAATTTTCTTTCCCACAGATAAGTTGTGGCACGAATAAAATAAGCATTGGCATTATTTGAATCTAATCTGATAGCTTTTTCGATCTCGCTTTGAGCTTTCTTTATTTTACGTTCAAGTAAATGTGCATAGGCTAAATTTGAACGGTAATTCGAGCTTTGCGGCGAAATTTTTACAGCCTTTTCCAAAGATTTTCGCGCATCTTTAAATTTACTGATATTAAGATAAGCCAAACCGAGATGATTTAAAACCTCCGCGTCATTTTTGTTGGTTTTTAAGGCTTTTGTTAATGAATCAATCGCTTCGGAATCTTTCCCTTGTTTGTAAAATTCCATACCCTTTTCGCGCTCAGTTTGTGCCGAAACAAAAAGGGCGAAAGATAAAATGACAAAAATTGATAAAGTAAGTCTGAAAATCCGACGCTTCATAATTAGCTCCTTAAATTCTTTAGACATATTTTAAGCCGTGAATTTTTTATTAGCAAGAAAAATTAAAAACTTCGCCGTTTTTTTATCCGCGCCGAATTTGTTTATAATCGGTTTATTAAACAAATTTTTAAGGAGAATATTTTACCGATATGAAAACTGAAACTTTAAACTTCGATACGGCGAACGGCGCGACGACCGCTTTTGTCGCACTGCCCGACAACACGGATGAAAATACCAAAGCGATTATTTTGATTCAGGAATGGTGGGGCTTGGCGTATCACATCAAAGACATTGCCAAACGCTACGCCGAAGAGGGTTTTATCTGCATCGCGCCCGATCTCTATCGCGGAAAAATGGCGGCGAATCCCGAAGAAGCCTCGCAATTGATGGAGAATCTAAAGATCGAAGACGGAATTGACACGATTAAAAACACGATTGATAAAGCGCGCGAAACATACGACTTAAAACATTTCGGCATCACGGGTTATTGTATGGGCGGAACTTACGCCTTACGCGCCGCCTGCCTGCTCGAAGGCTTGAGCGCGGCTGCGCCTTTTTACGGCGACATTCCCGAAGAAGATGTTTTGAAAAATTTGAAAGTTCCCGTGACATTCATTTCCGGCACGAAAGACGGCTGGATCAATCCGGAAAAAGTCGCACAATTAGAAGAAATCGCCGATAAATACGAACTTCCCGTTGATTCCGTAAAATACGAAGCTGACCACGCATTCTTCAACGACACACGCCCCGAAGTCTATGACGAAAACGCTGCAAAGGATGCCTGGGCTTTGGTTACGGGATTTTTCAGCGATAAATTGTAGTTGAAAGCAAGTTGAATTTCTGTGCTATGATGTAGAAAAATCTGTTGTAGAATCTTAAATTTACTTTATAATCACTCTGCATATAAGGTTTGGTTATGTGAATTCATTCGGTATAATCATGAGTTGTCCGCTAGATTTGTGTGTAGAAATAAAGTAACGATTATAAGTTATATGTATCACTCACGTCACATTTTACGGTATTCAATGGTAATTGTTGGATGGCTAATGTTTGCCGTACTTATTCATCCAAATATTATTATTGCTCAACAAGACACAACCTTAACACCCGATAAACTTCGGTTTCCGGTAGCTGAAACAATCTTGTTTCCTGTCTCTGTGATAGATAAACGCAGAAATCATATTCTAGATTTAACCAAGAACGATTTTACAGTCTTGGTTAATGGTCAGCCGCAAGATATTGTTTCCTTTAATAAGGTGGACGAACCAAGCAGTATATGCTTACTCTATGACGTATCCGATTCGATGATGCCGAGATATGACAGAGAAAGCGAAAGGCTTAAAATCACAAATCAGATTCCCGCTCGTTTGGCAGCACAAAGTCATGAATCTAATGAATACTTCTTAATTACTTTCAACGAACAATCCAATATTCTATTGAATGGAGTTAGTAAAGATCAAGTTCTGGAAGAAATGAAAAATCCACCTGCTATAGTACCAAAGGGTACCACAGCAACGTATGACGCTTTGAGTTTAGCGATTGATAAACTTTCTCAAGCCACACATAAAAAACGATTTATTCTGTTAATTACCGATGGAGGCGCGGATAATGTGTCTCGAACAAAATTGAGCAAACTAAAAGAGCAGGTAGGCACAAGCAGGATACCAATTTATTTCTTACCTATCGGGGGTTTTGACATTCGAGATAGGAAAATGTTCAGCGTTATGGAAGACTTAGTGAAACTGGCTGGTGGCGGAGTTTTTGATCCGGCAGACACCTTCTCGTTTCATGACGAAAGTTTAAAAAAATTGGAAGAGGATATTTCATTCATAATAAACGACATTCGGTATCAATATACACTTGGAATCAAAGCTGTTTCTTCTAAGGACAAATGGCAGCGAGTTAAGATAAAAGTCAATCTGCCGCTAGACAACCCGATGAAGCAGAAGCATATATTAGTGCGTAGTCAAGAGAAATATTATGCCGCTCCACATTCTCAATAATATATGGACACTTCAGAAATCAGTTATACAAAATCTATTTCCTTAAAATTTTTTCAAAGTTCTTCACGTTTCGGCAAAGCGGTTCGCGCCCAGATTTTTCGGCATTTGAATGCAGCGACAGCGTTTGATTTATACCTGTACTGCCGCCAAAGATTAGGCTTTGGTTACGGGATTTTTCAGCGATAAATTGTAGTTAAATCTTTAGTATTAAGCAGGAAGTCATTTGTCTTAAGTCTTAGGTCAAAGAATTGTATAAGAATAACAAGTTCAATGGTTTGGCAGAAACTCTTTGATCTTTAAAATATCTGTTTACTTATTCTCACCTGCTTAAATATCAAACCGCGCAAAACCGCGCCTGATCGCCGTTGTCGCGGCGGAAGTGCGATCGGAAACGCCGAGTTTGGCAAAAACATTTTTGACGTGAGTTTTGACGGTGTTTTCCGAAACGTCGAATTTATAGGCGATTTCTTTGTTTGATTTTCCTTCGACGATCATCGCCAGAATCTTGTTTTCGGTCGGCGTGAGTTCTTCCTGACCTAAGTTTTCGCTTAAAAGTTCGGCGATATCGCTCGGAATATATTTGCGCCCGCTTGCCACGGTGCGAATCGCTCTGATTAATTCTTCCACCGAAATATCTTTGAAAATATAACCGAACGCGCCTTTTTTAAGTGCCCGCGCAATTTCCGCATCGCCTGCATGTTCGGCTAAAACGATGATTTTTGCCAGAGGGTTTTCCAGAAAATATTTTCCGAGATCATCAACCGCGCACGAATCCGGCAGACGCAAACCGAGAATCGTCACCTCCGCATCCGTTTGCCGGAAAAGTTTAAAACCTTCCGCGCCGGTTTCCGCTTCGCCGACAACCTCGAAATCATCTTGCTCACTTAAAATAGTTTTGATGCCGATGCGCGTCAGCGTTTGATTTTCAATCAAAATTATTCTGATCGGATTTTGCATAGAAATCATTTTAGCAAAAATTTTATTTTCGTGTGTTTTTAAGGTAATTGAGTCTCAAGTATTTCAGATTTCAAATTTCAAATTTCAAATTCCAAAGAAAAGAGTATTTCCTGATAATAGCTGGAAATAAAGATATCAAGCACCGATGCAAAATGAAAAACGGACAGTGGAAAATGAACGGAAACTTTCAAAAACTCCCGTAACTTTCTAATGGACAACGTAAGAATTCTTTAATTATCCGTCAGAAAGGTATTCATTGATTCCGTTCTTGATTGATAATGATTTTTGATCGTTAAACATTTTGATTCGGTTTTCAATGTTTAATTTGAAATCTGAAATCTGAAATTCATTAGAAATTTTAAAAAACAAACTATTAAATAAAGCGTCTGCTTTTCCTTCTGACGTGTTTATCGGTTAAAATAACTTTCATCAAAAAATAATTTGCGTATATAAAACCGTTTATTTTTCAACAATTCCAAAATTAAAGGACATCGCTACAAATATGTTTAAAAATTATCTTCGGAATATTTTGATTCCGGCATTGATCGTTGTTTCCGCTTTTTCCGTTTTTGCCCGGCAAGATTCTAAAAAGGTTTTGACCGCCGCCGATTATGACCGCGCCGTGAAAATGTTGGGGTTTAATACCAATCAACTGGTTGACCGCGCCGGAGTTCGCGCCACCTGGCTGCCCGACGGCAGATTTTGGTATCAGGTCTTAACGGCAACCGGCAGAGAATTTGTTTTAATAAATCCGGCAACCGGAGAACGCAAAACCGGAAGCGATATGGCAAGTCTCGGCATCACGGGCGCGCCGGCGCCGCAGGGTTTCAGACAAATGTCGGATGAAATCATTTCGCCTGACGGAAAAAAAGCCGCTTTTATCCGGGATTGGAATCTTTGGGTACGCGATATTGCCACTAAAAAAGAAACGCGGCTGACGGTTGACGGTGTGGAGCATTTCGGCTACGCAACCGACAACGCCGGTTGGAAGCACAGCGACCGCGCAATTTTGAAATGGTCGCCCGATTCAAAGAAAATCGCGACTTTTCAGCACGACGAGCGCAACGTCAGCGATATGTATCTCGTTACGACGAACGTCGGCGCACCGAAGCTGGAAAAATGGAAATATCCGCTTCCGGGCGATCCGATCATCACGATTCAGCGCGTTATTATCGAAATCGAAACGCCACGCGTGATTCGCCTTCAGATGCCGCCGGACGCACGCCGTTCGACGCTCTGCGATGATATTTCGTGCGACGGCAGTTTTTCCGATGTCGAATGGAGCGCGGACGCTTCAAAACTCGCTTTTGTTTCTTCTTCGCGCGATCACAAACAGGCAAATCTTCGTGTTGCCGATGCGATGACGGGCGAAGTCAGAGATATTTTTGAAGAAAAGGTTGCGACGCAATATGAATCGGGACAAGGTATGATAAATTGGCGTTATTTGCCCGCTTCAAACGAATTTATCTGGTATTCGGAAAAAGATGATTGGGGACATCTTTATCTTTACGATCTGAGTACCGGAAGACTGAAAAATCAAATTACGAAAGGCAATTTCGTCGTCACGCGGCTGAGACGTGTTGACGATAAAAACCGCCGCCTTTATTTCGAGGCAAATGGACGCGAAACGGGGCGCGATCCGTATTTCAGCCATTTTTACAGCGTTGATTTCAACGGCAGTAATTTGAAACTTTTAACGCCGGAAGACGGAAATCATTCGCTTTCATTTTCGCCTGACAGCAATTATTTTATTGATAATTATTCGAAACCCGATATGCCGCCGGTCGTGGTTTTGCGGGATATGAGCGGGAAACTAATCGCCACGCTCGAAAAATCGGACATTTCGCGCCTGACTGCAACGGGCTGGAAACCGGCGATGCCGATCACCGTTAAAGACCGCAATAACAAATGGGATTTATACGGTTTGATGTTTACGCCGACGAATCTCGACACGACGAAAAAATATCCGGTCGTCAATTACATCTATCCCGGACCGCAGGCGGGCGGCGTTGGAAACCGTTCGTTTTCCGCCGGACGCAGCGATCATCAGGCGTTAGCCGAATTGGGTTTTATCGTCATCGTCATTGACGGAAGTTGTAATCCGAACCGCTCTAAATCTTTCCACGACGCGTGTTACGGCGATATGGCGGACAATACTCTGCCCGATCAGATTTCGGGCATCAAACAACTTGCTGCAAAATTTCCGTATATTGACGTGACCAGAGTCGGAATGTGGGGACATTCGGGCGGCGGATTTGCCACTGCGGCGGCGATGTTTCGTTATCCGGATTTTTACAAAGTCGGAGTTTCCCAATCGGGAAATCACGACAACCGCAATTATGAAGACGATTGGGGCGAACGCTACATCGGTTTGCTCTCAGGCGATAATTACGAAAAACAGGCAAACCAAGTTTATGCGAAAAACCTGAAAGGTAAATTATTGCTCGCCCACGGCGCAATGGACGATAATGTGCCGCCATATAACACTTATTTAGTAGTTGACGCGCTGATCAAGGCAAACAAGGATTTCGATCTGATCATTTACCCGAACGCCCGCCACGGCTACGGCTCGGATAATTTTTATATGATGCGCCGCCGCTGGGATTATTTCGTCAAGCATCTGCTCGGAGCAGAGCCGCCAAGCGAATATAAAATAACTATGACAACCGATCCGCGTATGAAGTAATTTATAAAAGAAGCCCGCAAATGTGTGCGGGCTTTCTTTTATTTCCGATTAAAAAAAATAGTCATTTACAATCAGGGCATTCTTTTACGGTAACTGTTCTTGTTTGTGTTGTTCCGAATACAGCCCAACCGTCTTCACCGAATACCGACGGCTGACTTATCCCGGCTGTTATTACGTAAGTTCCGGGTTTTACATCGGATAAATCCCATTCTACATTTGCGCCTTCTCCGATAATTTTGCCTGCCGTAATGGTATAGACATGTTTAAATTCATCTTCGCCAACCGCAGCAGTTACCGCAATTTTAATAATTTTATTGTTTGAACAGGAGTTATCCGTTGCCTGACAGTTTAAGATGATTTCTTTTTGGCTCAGTTGCAAATCTACAACCGAAGCAGGCAATTGACATACAAAAGTATCTTCTTCGCTTTCATCGGAATCTTCATCAGAGGAGTCCGAATTTATTATTTCTTCGCCTTCAATTTCCCCGGAATTTGTTCGGTCAGCGGATTGATTCTGGGCGAAATTGAGCGAGATAAAAACCACAAACAAAGATAATATTATAGCTGTTAGTTTTTTCATGATTTTCGATATTTCACCAAACCTCGATTTATGTCAATGAATTTCTGTTCGGATAATTGAGCAAATACACTTGATTTGTGTGATTTTGTTAAAATTAAACCGATTCCAGCCGCATCTGCTCGTTTTCTTCGAGTTCAACTTTTCCTTTTCGGTCGCGGCAGAAATTCGTCGTGATCTCGACAAAATTATCCGGTTTTTCTTCCTGCGGCAGATGCCCGCAATGGCGGAAAACGACAAAGCGCGAATTCAGGATTTCCCTGTGAAGCGTAAAACCGTTATGAATCGGGATAACCGTGTCGTCTTCGCCCCAAATAATCAGCGTCGGCTGATTTATTAAATACGCGTCTTCCTCGATGCGGTTTGCGTCCCAGTTGCGCGCCGTCTCCAAAACCGAATGATGCGCGTCCGCCGCGCTCAAAGGGCGATGCACCGATTCGACTCTTTCCTGCGTAACAAGATGCCGGTTTTCCGGCGCAAAAGTGTCTTTCATACGGAATTTGTGAAGAAACTTCAGATCAAGCAAAAACGGCGTTAAAGCCTCGCCGACACCGGGAATCGCGGCAAGTCTTAAAATCGGATGCTGTTTGAGTTCATCATTGCAGACGGCATTAACCAGCACCAGTTTTTCGACTCTTTCGGGATAATCGAGCGTGAGTTCCGAAGCGACCGCGCCGCCGTAGGAACTGCCGACCAGAGTTGCCTGCCCGATGCCCAGAACATTCATCAAACGCACGATCATCCGCGCCTGAGATTGAATCGTGTAATCAAACCAGGCGGGTTTATCCGAATAACCGAAACCGAGCAGATCGGGCGCGATGACGTGAAAACCGTTTTCGGCAAACATCGGCGCGACCGTTCTCCAGACATAAGTCGAAGCCGTGTAGCCGTGAATCAAAATAAGCGTCGGATGCGTCGGATCGCCGAATTCCTGATAATGAATCGTCGCGCCGTCAACTTCCGCAAAATTGGAATTTTCCGAATGATGCACGTGTTCCGCAAAATTTTCCCACGAAACGCTTGCCGGGCGCGTCAGAAGTTTTACCGCAATCGCCGCGCCGATTGCACCGCCGATTCCCAAAGCTAAATCTCTTTTCTTCATAAAATTTTTCCTTATTCCAGAATTTTACACCAAAACGACTTTCGGCTGCACGTAATTTTCCGCCGAATTGTAAAAACCGATCGCTGCCAGATTATTATTTTCGTCCGTCATTCTGATCGCTTGATTATCGGCAGTTTCCGCGTTTTTGTAATTATACTTTATCCCGTTTCGCGTTTTTTCGACTTCCGTTTCCGTTAAAATAATTTTCGGAAGATGCACGAGCGCGTCGTTCATCGAAATCGAAATTTCACCGAGTTTTCCGTCAGAAACAATTTTTTCCAATTCTTCGATTGTAACAGCTTTTTCCAAATCAAAATTTCCCGCCCGCGTTCTTCTAAGCCCGGCAAGATGCGCTCCCGTGCCGACCTTTTTGCCGATGTCTTCCGCCAGAGTTCGGATGTAAGTTCCGGCAGAACAAGCAACGCGAATGCGGATTTCAGATTGCGGATTTCGGATTTCCTTATTTTCAATTAAATCGAGTTTATAAATTGTAATTTTAACGGGTTCACGCTCGATTTCAATTCCTTCCCGAGCCAGTTCATAGAGTTTTTTTCCTTTAACTTTTTTCGCCGAATACATCGGCGGAGTCTGCCAAATTTCGCCGCGAAATTCAGGCAGAACAGCTTCTAAATCCGAAACTTTGATTACCGGATTATCTCCCTTTCTCCCTTTCTCCTTTTCTCCCCTTCTTTCTCCGGTCGCGTCGCCCGTATCGGTTTCAAAACCGAATCGCACCGTTGCTTCATATTCCTTCGCGTCTTTGTCAAGAAAACGAGCAAGCCGCGTCGCTTTGCCGATGAGCATCACCAAAACTCCGGTCGCAAACGGGTCGAGCGTTCCGGTGTGTCCGATGCTTTTTGTTTTCAAAATCCGCCGCAGACGCGAAACCACATCGTGCGAAGTAATTCCGGCGGGTTTGTCTATAATCAAAATTCCGTTAAACATATTTGGATTTTGGATTTCTGATTTCGGATTTGCAACTTAAAAAGTTAAAATTTCAAATGATGATCTTTGATTTTTGATCTTTGACTTTGGATTTACTTCAAAATTTGTTTGCTTAATTTTTTATCAAAGATCAAAAATCAAAGATCAAAGATCAATAAAAAAATGTGGAAAAAGTTTAAAGAAATCAAAGATGAAGAACGCTTCATCAAAAACCTCGAAAGATCGCGCCAGAAAACCTTTGACCGCGCCGTGAATCTTCTGACATACAAACCGCGTTCGATCAGCGAAATGCGCGAGCGGCTTCTTGAAAAGCTCTGGACAAACCAAGAAATCGTTGATGAAGTCATCGAAAAACTCAAAAATTACGGCTATCTGGACGATATAAAATTTGCCAAAGATTTCGCCGCTTCAAAAGTGCGCCAAAAACCGATCGGCAAAAAACGTCTGCGAATGGATTTAGTTAAGAAAAAGCTCGACAAAGAAACGATTGAAAAAGCTCTGGAAGAAACCTTCGACGAAACGCCGGAAGACGAAATAATTGACCGCGCCATCGCTAAACGCCTGCGGATAAAAGGAAAACCCGTTGAACAAAACGACAAGAAAAAATTTCTCGATCATCTCTTGCG
>CAYUGW010000112.1:0-9769 GCA_964444245.1 uncultured Blastocatellaceae bacterium
AAACTATCCGTTTTTATCTATTTTCCATTTACCATTTTCCAACTTTTCCGCCGTAAAAAGCGCAAGCGTCGAAATATTCTCAGATTCGCCTTTTTCATTTATGCTTTCAACCGGAAATTCGTATTTGATAAAGGCTTCGTCCAGTTCCGTTTCATTGGCAAATTTTTCAATTTCCGACCAGATTTCCAGAATATCTCTTTCAACCGTTTCTTCTTTGACGATTTTTTCAACGGTCGAACATTCGATCAGAAAAACCGTTCCGGTTTCCGGTGAAGTATGTTTTTCAAATAAAACCTCAACCGTTTTTCCCGATGAAACTTTTATAGATTTTTGATTATTGTTTATCTTCTCTGCCGCGCAATTTATTAAAAATACAGACAGAGTTATTAAAAGGACTATTCTTAACATTTTTTCAAAATAATTATCTTTACAAATTTTCCTAATGTATCTGTTTAATTTTTCTCAAAACTCGTTGCCTTTTTACTATTTATACTAATTTAAAACTTATATATTTATATAGTAGTAGTAGTAGGGGCTGTGGAAATGTGGAAAACCGTGTTAATTGCTAGAGAATAAAGATTTTATATTTCCACAGGGGTTGTGGATAAAATGTGGAAAACTCGTTTGCCTGTGGATAAAAAAGACGAACGGGCAGTAATCCTCTTTTTCCACAGGTACAAAATATTACCAGCCTGTGGAAATGTGGAAAACTTTGTTTAAGTATTTGAAACTGCAAGTGATACTTAAACACAACGATTTAGTTGTTGTGGAAAACTTCCACTATAAATTACTTTAAGAAACCGCTAACTAACTGCAAAGATTGTCTATAAGTTCGCTGACAATCCTGTGGAAATTTCTGTCCTCCTTAGTTAAAGCTTCAATTTTCTCAACCGAGTGCATAACGGTCGTATGATGTTTGCCGCCGAATTCCTTTCCGATTTCGGGGAAACTGTGTTTAGTCAATCTCTTACATAAATACATCGCCACTTGCCGCGGAACGGCGATTTGACGCGAATTGTTTTTCGATTTTATTTCTTCAAGCGAAAGTTTATATTTTGCCGCAACCGTCCGAGCGATTCTTTCAATCGTCAAACCTTCGGGTTGATCGCTGTCTATAATATTCTTCATCGCATCCTGCGCGAGCATTTTTGAAATCGGCAAACCGCGCAGTGAAGAAATGGCAACAAGGCGGACAAGCGAGCCTTCCAGTTCACGAATATTGCTCTTAACTTTGCTGGCAATAAAAAACGCGATTTCGTCCGGCAGGTGAACGCCGTCCAAGTCAGCCTTTCTTTTTAAGATAGCGACCTTTGTTTCGAGATCGGGCGGTTCGATGTCGGCAATCAAACCCCATTCGAAACGCGAATGCAGGCGTTCTTCAAGCGTCGGAATTTCGCGCGGCGGACAATCCGATGTAATAACGATTTGTTTTTGATCGTTATGCAGCGCGTTAAATGTATGAAAAAATTCTTCCTGCGTACGTTCCTTTCCCGCCATAAACTGCACGTCGTCCATTAAAAGAACGTCAATCGAACGGTATTTTTCGCGGAACGTCTGCGTTTTATCGTATCGAATCGCATTAATGAGTTCGTTCATAAATTTCTCGGCGGAAATATAGGCGACTCTTAAATGTCTGTTTCTTTCCTTGATCGCGTGTCCGGCGGCGTGCATCAGATGTGTTTTTCCCAAACCGACTCCGCCGTAGATATACATCGGGTTATAAGTTTTTCCCGGAGATTCGGCGACCGCCAAAGCGGCGGCGTGGGCAAATTGATTGCACGAACCGACGACGAATTTATTAAACGTATATTTGGCGTTGAGCGAATTTTCAATCGGTTCGATGTCAACGAAATTTGTCGAACTCGTTTTGGTTAATGTTTCGGGTTTTGATTTTTCGGCAAAATTTAAATTGGGCGTGTGTGCGGAATTGACAATCGAATTTTGTTTTTCAAAAAAGAATTCGCCGTCATCGTCATCGGCAAAATCTTCGTCATCCAATTCCGATTCTTCGATTTCCCAATCAAGACGATAATTGAGCAGATTCAACTCTTTCATCGTCTGCGTGATCATTTCCGAATAATAGGTGCTGATCCAGTTTTTGGTCACGTGACTGGCGCGAAGACGTAAGATTTTTTCATCTTCGTCAAATCCGTCAAACTGAATCGGGCGAAACCACGCATCGAATATTTCTTTATTCAGACGCTTTTCCACCGATTGAAGGATATTACTCCAAACATTTTTGTCTTCTCTGTTTTCTGCCGAAAATTCCATTTTTATCTCCGCCGAATCATTTTTTGTTAAATTTTTAGTAAAACTTTTAAGCGATTTGAAGAAAAATTTCTTCTTCAAAATGTGTTCGTGAAATACTTTTGCAAATCTCTGACAAACTGTTCTGTTTTGGTAAGTTTAGAGGATTTTTACCGGACAGAAATAAAAGTTTTCCACAGGTTTTTCCACAGGCTTGTGGAAAGTTGCTTAAAAGTTAAAGTAAAACTTTAACTCTAATGTTTTCAATAATTTACAAGAATTAAGTTTATTGGAAACGGCTCACAGCGTATCAAAAAAAAGTGAATATTGCAAGAGAAATCCACAGGTTTTTTGAAAATAAAAATATAATCGGATAAAGCCTTTCTCTAACAGGGATTTGGAAGGATTTCGGATTGTGTTAGACTTGTCTTCGGTTGAAGTTTCGGGCAAAAAGTTATGGCAAAAAAGAAAAAAAACAAAAAAACGGAAAAAATAATAAAGGAAGAAACCATTCTTGAAAAAACGCCGGAAGATTTCTTGTTTGATGAAATCGGTAAAGCGGCGGAAGGTTTGTATTACATCAGCGAAACCGATGCCGAAATTTTGCCTTTTTCCGGCAAACGAGCCGCAGAAGTGTCAGCCGCAGAAATTTTGAAACAAACGAAAAGTTCACCTGATTCAAATGTCGAAGAAAGAGATTTCGCGGAATTTTTCGTGCGTCTGACAAAAATACAGGATTGGTTCGGCGAAGAAGAAACTGCCAATGCCGGAAAATTTGCCGAGTTAAAAGATTTGCTCGAACGAAATTTGAGAGATTTGAAGGTTTTCAAAATCGGTTCGATCGAATTGGATGTTTATGCCATCGGGCTTGACAGCGAAAATATTTTGAAAGGCATTAAAACCAAAGCCGTTGAAACTTAAATTTGCATAAAATTCAACTGTTAAAACTTTTTATAATTTTATAAAAAAGTATTGTCATAATGATATTGATATAATATAATCTTATCTAGCCGGCGGGATAATTAAATAATAAAAACTCAGATTTTTCACAATAAATTGCAACAATTTAGATATAGCCTACTAAAAAGAAATCCCCCTTTCTTAAAACTCCCTGATGATTACCGAAACAGACTCGATAGCTAAATCAATAGATTTAATAACAGACAAAAAGCATCGCTCACAGCGCGAGCGGATAGTTGTTTTAATAATTGCCGCGATCAGTTATTTCGTGGATTCCGTTTGGTTATTTGTTTATGCTTATAATGATTTTGTTTCCTTTGCAATTCCATTTTTATATCTTAGCGGCTCACTGATTATAGGCGGTTTCTTTTATTTACTAACAGTTACGGGTTGGAATCTAAAACTAAAAGACCCGAATATGGTTATTCCGCAAAGCATTGCCGGAAATATTTTTCAATTAACCTTTCTATTGATTGCGCCTCAAATCGGTTTAGTTTTTTTGCTGCTGATATTTGTTGTGTCGGCTTTTGAAACGTTGGCAATGACGGTTCGACAATTTATTATGACGTGGTTTGTCGTTGCTGTTTCTACCGGAATTATTATGCTTTCCGTCGGTGATAAATTGGGTTTTCCGGTGGCAACCCAAAATCAACAAATTATTGCCTGGCTGGTTTTTATATCAATTTTAGCGCGGGTTATTTTTATTAATATGCAAATTACAGGTTTGCGAAATGCTCTGCGCAGCCGAAATCTGAAACTTAAGAATTCTCTGAAACAAATCGAAGAACTTGCCAATACGGATTATTTGACGCAGGTTTTAAATCGTCGCGCCTTTATAAAATATGCCGAAGAAGAAATTTTACGCGCCAGAAGAAACAAAACGATTTTTAGTCTGGCAATTTTCGATCTCGATCATTTTAAGGAAATAAACGACACCTACGGGCATCTGGTCGGTGATAAGGTTTTGGTAAAAACCGCCGAAATCGTTTCGCAGACAATTCGCACAACGGATAAATTCGGACGTTTCGGCGGTGAAGAATTTATTCTGCTTTTTCCCGAAACCTCGCTTTCGGGCTGTGAAACGATTATGAAACGAATTCACGAGAATATCGCCGAAAACGATTGGGAAAAAACAAATGCCGGCTTAGATATAAAAATCTCGACCGGCATCGCTTGTTTTAATTTTGATGAAAACCTGAATGAAATTACGGTCAGAGCAGATAAAGCTCTCTATCAGGCAAAAAACGCGGGACGAAACTGCCTGCGGATCAGTCAGCCGATTTAAGGCTGAAAAAAATTACTTTTGTCTTATTTTACTTGCACCGGAAGTCTTTTTAATTAAATCCTTCGGACTTCCCGAATAAGCGACTTTGCTCGCGCCCGATAAATCGGCTTTGAGTTTGTCTGAAGCAAAAACATCGGCTTTGCTCGCGCCGCTTGCGTCAACCGAAACATTTTCCGCTTGCAGATTTTCCGCATTCAGACGGCTTGCTCCGCTCAGCTCAACGGTCAAGTTTTCTGTTGTTCCTTCGGCATCAACCTTTGAAGCACCGCTCAGATCAATTTTGAGCGAATCGTTGTTCAAATTTCCCAAAACCACTCTGGAAGCTCCGGAAACTTCTAAATTCTCAATATTCGGCGCACCGATTTTGACGATGATCGGATTTTTGGTAGAAATTCGTTTTGAAGTCGAAATTTCAAGAGTTTCACCGTCAATTTCGGTTTTTATATATTGCAAAAGATTATCGTCTGCCTCGATTTGAACATCGAAATCATTTTGAGCCGTAATTTCAACCTTAAAAACTCCGCCGACTTCGACGGCTTTGAAGTTTGAAACTTCTCTTTTTTCCGTCTGCACATTACCCGAACCTTTGATTCCGCGGCTGAATGAAAAGCCCGTAAACGAAATTTTTCCGAACGAAAAGATATTTGCGAAAACCGCTCCGAGCAGCAAAGCAGATATAAAAACTATAATTCCTATTTTTTTCATGATTATTCTGATTCTCCAAAAAAGTTATTAGACATCAGAGAAACGACATTCGTCTTAAAAATGTTCGCTGATTATCGGCAGAAACAAATTTTTTTTTCAAATTTTGAAATGAAAAAAAAACAGTAGCTGATTTGGTCTTTGATTTTTTGCTTTGATATTCCTACCGGAAATAATAGAAAAAGAAATAAAACTGAATCGCTTGAGCAATGCCGAGAGCCAGACCGAAGCCCGCGCCGAAAAGTTCGATTGTCCGCAGATGTTCTTTGGCGACCGATAAAACGAGAGATTCGAGTTTTTCTGCCGGATATGTGTTGATTTTTTCGCGCACGACTCCGCCGACATCGAATTCTTTAATCGCTTCGGGCAGTTTTTCCCGCGCCGCGCTGATGATCGTTTCGGTCAGAGATTTTCCTGCCTGACGCACTTTTTCTTCCGCAATGTGATCGGAAAGTCTGCCGATCGGCGCAGCCAGAAGATTTTCGATTTGTTTGGCTAAAACCGCATTTATAATATTTGAGGTTTCCTCGCGGTTTAAAACCGTCAGCAAACCTTTAGAAAGCATTTTTTTGAGTTTTTCTTCGGCTTCCGGATGCGCCGTTTGAATGATCGCACCCAAACTATGCGGGCGAAGTTTTTCCAGAGTATCGGTCAAATAAGCCGAAATTGATTTTAACATCTGTTCGCCCTGCAAAACCGATAAAATGCTGCGCGTCAGCTGATTTTTCAGACTTTCAAGCTGTTCGGGGGCGATTTTTCCGGCAATTTCGGGAAGCGGTCGCGCCAGAGCGGTATCAATCGTCGCATTAAGAAAACCTTTGGCTTCCTGCGCGAAAAAGTCGCCGCGCAGGGTTTCTTCGACGCGCTTCGGCAGACTGTCATTGACCAGATCGTCAACATCTTTCAAAAGCGTTTCGCGCGAAACAAAGAATTTCTTGAAGAAAGGCAATTGTTCGTAATAATCGTGAACTTCGTGTTTGATTAACGCGCTGATTTGATTGCGCGTGCGTTCGGCGGTGGCGAGTTCGGCTAAATGATGAACAATCGGCTCGATCTGTTCTTCGGCTTTATCTTTAATAAGCCCGACGGCTTCGCCGGTGAAAAGATCGCCGAGCGGCGTATTCGTATTGGCTAAATCGTCAACTCTCCGGCTGATAAAATCTTTGATTTTATTCTCGAAAGCCGGTTGTTTCAAAACCGCATAAATTCTTTCTTCGAGAAACCCGATAATTTTGATAAAGTTTTCATCATCAACGGTTTCCGAAACCCTCTGCGACAAAACTTCGTCAACTCTGTGATTAACAAATTTGCTGATAGTTTCAAAAGTTTCTTCATTTGCCAAAACATTTTCGATGTGATCGGCGACCTTTATCTGCAGACTCGAAATCGCATCCAAAACAGGTTCGCGGATATTTGCCGGCAATGATTCGATGAGCGACGGATAATTTTGTGAAAGCAATTCTTCGGTATAGGAATCAACGACATTTTGAATTTTTTTCTGAAGAAATTCCTTTCCGAAAAGCTCTTCGATAATTGTTTCGTGAGAAACGAGTTCTTCGCCGACGGCTTTGCCGATTGCCTGCGCGAGTTTATCGCGGTGGCGCGGGATCATTCCCTGCGGAAAAACGGTTAAACCGAGAAACTTGACCGGACGGCGCGGACGAAAAAGCATCCGCACGGCAAGCCACGCGCCGACGTAACCCTGCGCGGTTGCAAGAACGACCAATGAAATAAGCTGAACCCAAATCTGACTGAAAAATTCTATTAAAAAATCTATTATGACATTCATAAAAGCTAAAAATCTATGAAAAATAATATGTTGATCCGATGAGTTAATAAACCTGAAAACCCTTTGTTTTAAGACAAAATTCGGAAAAATCCTTGAGCCATTCGTAATCCGCGCTGTAATTTTTCCAATGCTCGTCGCCGTCTTTATAAAGCGTTCCGTCATCGGGCTGATCGGTGATACTTAAATCGGCATAAATACGTTTATTCGGTGCAAGTTGCGGCAGTATTTCATCGCGGATTCTTTCACCGATGGCGTGAACTTCTTCTCTTTCGATCTTTACGCCGGTCGCGTTGTAATTCATCTGCCGCAAACTGTTTTCGCTCAAAATATCAAAACTCTTGATAATTTCCAGAGCCGTCTTCCAATGCCATACGTTGGCGCGAAACTCGAAGTTTTCGGAACTCAAATCGATTAAAGTGAAACTCATATTTTTCTCCAACTAAAATGCTAAACGCCAGAGCCGATCCGCGTCAATGAAGTTTTCGGAAATTTTGTCCGGCAAATGTAATTTAAGTATAATCTTTTTAACGAGCATACTATGAACAAGAATAAATATTTAAGCAGATTAGGCGCGGAAAAATTTGAAATTTCGGTAAATCTTGAAACATTAAATTTTTTGCAAAAACAGCATCTTCTCAGAATTCCGTTTGAAAATCTCGATATTCATTGGAAAACGCCGATTGTTTTGGACACGGAAAAGTTTTACGAAAAGATTATTAAAAAACGGCGCGGCGGATTTTGTTATGAACTGAACGGCTTATTTTATCAACTTTTGAAAGAAATCGGCTTCAAAAGCAAAATTATTTCGGCGCGAGTCGCAAGCGGAAACGGCAAATTCGGCGCGGAATACGATCATCTGGCGATCTTAACTGAAATTGACGGCGAAGAATTTTTAGTTGATGTCGGCTTCGGAGATTTTTCCGCCGAACCTCTGAAATTCGTTTTGGACGCGGAACAAGAAGATGAAAACGGCACATTTTTAATCGGAAAATTCGATGAAGATTATTTTGAAGTCTTCAAAAAAGACGGCGACGAATGGAAAAGCGAATATATTTTCAAAGATTTAGCGCGCGATTTATCGGAATTTACCGGAATGTGCAATTTTCATCAAACTTCGCCCGAATCGCATTTTACGCGCGGAAAAGTTTGTTCGATCCTGACAAATGACGGACGAAAAACTTTGACCGGCAAAAAATTTATCGAAACAAAAAACGGAAAAAAAATCGAAACGAACGTTGATTCTGAAGAAGATTTTTCGGAGATTTTGGAAAAAGAATTTAAAATCAAAAAATAACAAAATAAATGGAAAACTTCACGGATACCGAATAACCTGCAAAATTTTAAAAAATACAAAGAATTTATGAAAAAAGACTTTCCGAAACCGAATCTTGTGGCTTTTGAATTTCAAAAAATCGAAAGCAAAGCCGAACAAATCAAACGTGCTGTAGATTTTTATGAAAACTTAAACAAACGCCGGACGGTGCGCGATTTTTCCGATGAAGAATTTCCGTTTGAAATAATCGAAAAAGCGATTCTGACCGCCGGAACTGCGCCTTCGGGAGCGCATCTACAGCCGTGGCGGTTTGTCGTCGTGCGCGACGCGCAAATCAAACGCAAAATCCGCGAAGCCGCCGAACGCGAAGAATATGAAAGCTATCACGGGCGAATGAGCAAAAAATGGCTGAGAAGGCTTGCGCCGCTCGGAACTGATGAAAACAAACCTTTTCTCGAAATCGCGCCCGTTTTAATCGTTGTTTTCCGCATCAATACAATCATCGAAAACGGCGAGAGCGAGCCGACGTATTACAGCCAGGAATCGGTCGGAATCGCCGTCGGTTTGCTTCTCGCGGCTCTGCATAATGCGGGGCTTGCAACCTTGACGCACACGCCTTCACCGATGAAATTTTTGCAGGAAATCCTCGGCAGACCGAAAAACGAAATTCCGTATGTTTTGATTCCGGTCGGGTTTCCGGCAAAGGACGCGAAAGTTCCCGACCTCAAACGCAAGCCGCTTGAAGAAATTATGGAAATCATTTAATAATCTACACTTAGTGAGCGAAACTCTTCTGCAAAAATCGAAAAGTGAATTTCCGGCGAGAAGTTTGGAAAAGAGCGATGCCGAACTATTAAAATCGTGTCGGCGCGGCGATGAGTTCGCGTGGAACGCGCTCGTTGACCGTTATCAGCGGCTTATTTTCGCCATTCCGCGCCGCGCCGGATTGTCCGAAGCGCAATCGGCAGACATTTTGCAGGAAGTTTTTCTGACGCTTTTTGAAAAATTAGACGAAATCGAGCAGCCGGAAAAAATCCGTTCGTGGCTGGTAACGACGGCAAAGTTTAAAACCTGGGGTTTGGTTCGCAGCGAAAAAGGTTTTTACTCGCCCGAAACGCAAGAAGAAATGGAACTTGAAATGGCAAGTTTGCCGGATAATTCGATGCTTGCCGATGAAAAATTGATCGAACTCGAACAGCAGCATCTGATCAGAACCGCTTTGAAGGAACTGGAAGAAAAGTGCCGAAAAATTCTGGCAATGATTTATCTGACCGAACCTTCGGCAAGCTACGCGGAAGTTGCCGCAGCAATCGGAGTCGGTGCGACGAGCATTTCTCCTTTACGAACGCGGTGTTTGAAGAAATTGGAGAAAATTTTGACAAAACAATAGGATTTTGGATTTTAGATTTTGGATTTTGGATTTTCAAATAGTTACTATTCACTTTAATTGTTTATTAGCTCGACTTTAGACAAAATTGAATGACAAATCGTTTTTTTGAAAACTGTAAGTCAT
>CAYUGW010000113.1:0-9767 GCA_964444245.1 uncultured Blastocatellaceae bacterium
ATTTTTCAAAAAATCAAAAAATTCTTCCGGCGAAATCTTGCCTTTTTCAAAAAGCAGAACTTCGTTTGAGGCAAAGATTTTTTCCTTAATTTCCAGATGCGGAAAATCGCAGACGGCTTCGAGAATCTTCATCTCGTTATCGAGTTCAAACGGCACGATAACTTTGCCCAGATCGAAAATAAAGGTTTTTATCATTTAATTTATTTCTTAATTTAAGGTGCGTTTTACGGCTTCATTCCATTTTCGGCGCAGATTTTTCGCTTCGTCTTTCGGCATTTTCGGCGCGAAAATTTTGTCGGCTTGCCAATGCGTGTTTAATTCGGATTTATCTTTCCAAAAACCGACTGCCAAACCCGCCAGATAAGCCGCGCCGAGTGCGGTTGTTTCAGAAATTCTTGAACGCACGACCGGAATCTGCAAAATATCGGCTTGAAATTGCAAGAGCGTTTCATTGACGCTCGCGCCGCCGTCAACGCGCAGTTCCGTTAATTCAACTTTTGCGTCCGACTGCATCGCGTCAATCAAATCGGCGACCTGATAGGCGATTGATTCGAGCGCGGCGCGGGCAATGTGCGCTTTTCCCGTGCCGCGCGTCAAGCCCGTAATCAAACCCCGCGCGTCCTGATTCCAATGCGGTGCGCCAAGTCCGGCAAAAGCCGGAACGAAATAAACTCCGCCGTTGTCGGGAACGGAATTTGCCAATTCTTCGACATCGCCCGATTTTTCGATGATTTCGAGCGAATCTCTGAGCCACCCGATGACCGCGCCACCGATAAAAACGCTGCCTTCGAGCGCGTATTCGCATTTTCCGTCAATCTGCCACGCGACCGTTGTCAACAAACGGTTTTCCGATTTTACGGCTTTCGTGCCGATGTTTTGCAGCATAAAACAGCCCGTGCCGTAAGTGTTTTTCGATAAACCTTTTTCCAGACAAAGCTGCCCGAACAGCGCGGCTTGCTGATCGCCCGCGATTCCCGCAATATTTATTCCGTTTAATTCTTCGACATTCGATACTTCGCCGTAAATTTCCGATGAAGACAAAACTTCGGGCAAAATTTGCGGCGGAATATCGAAAATTTCCAGAAGTTCTTTATCCCAATGGAGCGAATTTATATCAAACATCATCGTCCGCGAAGCATTTGAAACGTCTGTAAGATGCTTCGCGCCGTTCGTCAATTTCCAGACCAGCCAAGAATCAACCGTTCCGAACAGAATTTCGCCCGATTCGGCTTTTCCGCGCGCATTTTCAACATTTTCCAAAATCCAATTTATCTTGCTCGCGCTGAAATACGCATCCGTTTCCAAACCCGTTTTTTTGCGAATCAAATCGGCGTGTTCGGCGCGAATTCGGTCGCACAGCGCGGAAGTCCGGCGATCTTGCCAAACTATTGCGTTATAAATGGGCTTGCCCGTCTTTTTATCCCAAATTATGGAAGTTTCGCGTTGATTCGTAATGCCGATGGCGGCAATGTCTTTTTTAGTTAGATTCGCTTTTTCTAAGGCTTCGATTGCAGTATCTTTCTGCGTTTCCCAGATTTCCATCGGATCGTGTTCGACCCAGCCGCTTTTCGGAAAAATCTGCGTGTACTCTGTTTGCGCGACAGAAATTATTCGGCTTTCCTGATCGAAAACAATCGCCCGACTGCTGGTTGTGCCTTGGTCGAGCGCGAGAATATATGACATTTTTTTTGCGTCCTTTTTACTCTGGAAATTAAAACTTTTGAAGCATTTAATTTACTAGAGTAATGGAAACAGACGCAAGTTTTTCAGGCATTAAGATTATTTGCGTTTTTTTTCAGAAGTTAAGTAATTTTTTGATTACGCAGATAAAATCGGTGTAGCGAGCAGGTTTATAGTGAATTCAAGTTAATTGGCAACAAACTTTTTCGGATAAATTTAATTTTGTTGGAGATTAATCTGCTCATTACCGTTCGCTATACCGTCTTAACAAAGACTCGGATTATTAAACAAATCCGGGGTTCTGGTTTTTTCGAATAAAATAGAGATGCAAAGAAAATGCAGAAATTTCAATCTAAGCCTAGTTTGGTTTCGTATTTATTTTGATAGAATGATTTATTCGATAGGTTTTTAATAGAATTTTATAATATGCCGGAAAATACAAAAGAATTAGCGTTAAAAGAAAAAACATTTGAGATTGATAAAATTGAAGTCGCTGAAAACGGCTCGAATGGTCGACACGCGCTCGTGAAAACAAAGGATTTGCCGATTTCAAAACAAATTTCCAATGAACAACTGATCGCCGAAGAAAAATCTCTGATCGAAAAGGAAACCGAAGTCGAGAAAAGTTACGAGGGTTTGCGAGGGATTTTGCGGCTTTTTCACGTGTCGAAAGTCATCGGAATGCTTTCGCTCTATCTTTACCTCGATCAATATGAAATGCACCACGAGCAGCATTTGAAGCAAGCCGAAGCGCGTATGGAAACGGCGCGCCGGCTGACCTGGCTCGCCGTTTTAGGCGAAAAATTTAATAAAGTCAATCTGTGGTTTTTTCACCAATTTATGCTTTTTCTGGTCTGGTGGTTTCTCGGAAGTGAAGCAAATAAAGAATTAAACCACGAAAAGCAAGCTGTTTGGCTGAAGGAAAATTTGATCGAACTCGGTCCGACATTTATCAAGATCGGACAATCGCTCGGCACACGCGCCGATCTTTTGCCGCTTTCGTTTGTTAAAGCACTCGGCGAATTGCAGGACAGCGTTCCGCCGTTTTCAAATGAAATAGCTTTTGCGCGAATCGAAAAAGAACTCGGCAAAAAGATCAATCAGGTTTACGCCGAATTCGACATCGAACCGGTTGCGGCGGCTTCTCTCGGACAAGTTTACCGCGCCAAACTCTTTACGGGCGAAGAAGTTGCGGTTAAAGTTCAGCGTCCTAATTTAGCGGGAATTATCAAAGGCGACATAGAAATTTTGCGAAAAGTTACGAAATTTGCCGAACGCTTTCCGAGTTTGAATGAAAACGCCGATTGGGCTGGAATGCTGCGCGAATTTGACGAAACGATTCACGAGGAAATGAATTATTCGGCGGAAGGTCGCAACGCCGAACGGTTTGCGGAAAGTTTCAAGGAATGGACAAATGTTCACGTTCCGAAGATCTATTGGAACGCGACGACCGAAAAAGTTATCACGATGGAATTCATCCACGGCGATAAAGTTACCGATCTCGAACAGCTGCAAGCGCGCGGAGTTTCGCCGGAAAAGGTCAATCGTTTATTGATCAAAACCTATCTCAAACAATTGCTCGAAGACGGTTTTTTCCACGCCGATCCGCATCCGGGCAATCTGCTCGTGATGCCTGACGGACGGCTCGCATTTTTCGATTTTGGAATGGTCGGCAGAATCACGCCGAAACTTCAGGCAAAAATGATTGACGCATTTTTCCATGTCGTCGCCAAAGATCCGGCGGGAATCGCTCAGGATTTGATCGATCTGGATTTCTTAAAACCCGGCGCGGACGAATCGAAGATCAAGGAAGTCGTCATAAAAATGTTCGCGCTTCATCTCGATTTGAAACTCAAAGACGTTAAATTCAAAGAACTTACGTACGATCTGGCGGACGTAATGTACGATTACCCGTTTCGTCTGCCGTCGAATTTCACGTATATTATGCGCGCTCTGATGACGCTCGAAGGCATCGGAATTATCACCGATCCGGAATTCAATTTCTTTATGACGGCGAAACCTTACGCCAAGGAATTTATGCTTCGCCGCGAAGGAAAAGATTTGCGTAAGATGTTTGTTGACAAAATCTTAGGACGCGGCGAAGAGGGCGAAAGCGAGGGAATCGATTGGGGCAGAACCTGGAAACTGGCGAAAATGGCGGCGAAAACCGTTTTTAATTCTGGAAAGTGATGTTTATAATTATCCGCAGGAGAAAATTATGCAAACAATTACAGTCGAAGAAATTGACAGCAAATTAAAAACGCTTTCCGATGAAAAATTGACGGCGGTTTATCATTTTGTTTCATATCTGGCTGACAGCGATTTTGAAATGTCCGATATTTCGGCAAAAGAATTAATGTTTGCGAGCGAAAAACAAATCGAAAAAGATTGGAATACGCCGGAGGAAGACAAAGCATGGGAAGATTTATAAAAGGCGATGTCGTTGTTCTTCCGTTTCCTTTTTCCGATCTGACCGCCAATAAAAAGCGTCCTGCATTAGTTGAGGAATGATTTCTTCCCTGAAAACCAAATTTATTGTATGAAAATGCGAAATGAAGGAAGAAATTCAAACGATTATTAAAGTCAAAAATTTATGAAAAAAATTTACGCGATAATTTTCAGCATTTTGCTTGTTTCTGTCGGTTATTCACAACATTCATCCGAAAAAGTTGTATGGGCGGATGAAATTTCTCAGCAGATTACTGCTAAATTTAATTTAGGAAAAGATTTGTCGGTCGAAGATGTAAAATTCGATTACGACAAAAAAGTTTTTTCCGGTGTGAAAAGTGCAATCGTTGAAGCCTCGCCGCTCAAGTATAAAGACGATAAGCCGGATTATGTTAAATCGAGAAATGTTCATTTCTCGATTTCTTACGCAAATTCGAAAAAATCTCCTGCCGAAATCGCCGTTTATAATATTGATGAATACAAAAAAGCATTTTCTCTAGACACGAATTACGTTGAAATGACTATTACGAAAAGTCTTTTCGATTTACAGCAAATAATTGATAATTCCGGCAAATTAAAATCTTACGGCGTGAGCGATCTGCCGTTTGTTCTGTTTATTGACGCGCAGCAGGATTTTTATGCAAAAGCGAAAATCATAAATTTTAGAAACGGCAAAGGTCTGCTTTTTCTGACGCAAATCGCACAAGACGTTACGATCATCAACAATGAAAGATTAGTGTATATTTTTCAAGGAATTACAAACGATAATCAGTTTTTTGTTTACGGCGAATTTCCCGTTTCAGCCGAAGGTTTGCCGGAAACGGACACGGATTCTTTTGAAAATTATGAAATCCCCGAATTTTTTTACGGCGAAAAATACGCTGAAAATAAAAAAGCCAACAACGAATATCGAGCTAAAATCGCGATTAAACTCGAGAATCTGAAAAACGAAAAATTCTCACCGAATTTGAATAAAATCGAAAGTTTGCTGTCTTCGCTAAAAATCAACTGAATTTTGAGCGAACCTTTTTCTTATAAATTAGGCAAAGACGAATTGGAAAGAGAATTTAAAGATTTGGAATATTGAAGTTTGAACAATCTCAAGCCGTCGAAAAAGAAAAAGTCAAAAAAAAGATTTTCAAATCAGGAAAATAAGATTACAATTTGCGATATGAGCATAGATATTGAAACCACCAGAACAAAAGATAAATTAGTGATTTCCATTCCGACAAAAAATATGAAGGATGAAGAAATTGCCGATTTTCTGTCGCTTTTTAAAACCGAATTTGCCGTTCGCCGTAGCGAACTGACTGCCGAACAAGCCGAAGAAATTTCCGAAGAAATAAAATCGGATTGGTGGAATAAGCACGGTTCACGAATCAAAAAATTAGTAGCTGAAAATGAATGAAATAATCGTTGTTGATACAAATATTATTATTTCGGCTTTGATTTCGGACAGCAGAAAAATTCGGCGAAATTTAGCTGAAAAAGATTTGATATTTATTTCACCGAAATTCGTTGTTGTCGAACTTTTCAAACACGCCCCGAAAATTCAAAAAGCAACAAAACTCCCAACAGATTATGTTCTCGAATTGCTCTCTGCGATTGTTAATCAGGTAAAATTTTACGAAGAAGATTTAATTTCCGTCGGCAATTGGATTGAAGCATTTCGTTTGTGTCGTGAAACTGACGAAAAAGACATTCCATATGTTGCCCTTGCTTTAGAATTTGAGGCAAAACTCTGGACAAATGATAAAGTTTTGAAATTGGGTTTAACTAAAAAAGGATTCGATAAATTTTATTTGCCGGAATAAATCATTATGAAAAAGTTTATCCTAACTTTGCTATTGATTCAGATTTTCGCCGCGCTGTGTTTTTCGCAACCCAAAATGACTAACAAAACCAAGATCACTTATATAAAAGAAGATTTTCCTGTACAAGAACTCGACCATAAAAGTTGGAAAAAAGCCGAAAAAGTAAAAGTTACGAAATACTGGTCGGGCGAAGATGCGCCGAAAGGGCGGCATTTTTCGGCGAAACTTTTGTGGTCTGATTCCGCCGTTTATGTTCGCTTTGAAGCAAACAGAGGCGAACCGCTTGTTATGAGCGAAAAACCGAATTTAACAACAAAAACAAAAGGTCTTTGGGACAGAGATGTGTGTGAGATTTTTCTTGCTCCGAAAAGGGAAGAATTCAGAAAATATTTCGAGTTTGAAATCGCGCCGAACGGGGAATGGCTTGATCTCGGAATTCATCAAACGCCGGAGAAAAGAATTACCGATTGGGATTATTCGTCGGGAATGAAATCGGCGGCGCGGATCGAAAAAGATAAAGTCATAATGGCGATAAAGGTTGAATGGAAAGCGTTCGGCGTTGACGCGCCGAAGGCGGGCGATGTTTGGCTCGGAAATATTCTGCGCGCCGTCGGCAAAGACCCGACACGCGGTTATCTGGCTTGGTCGCCGACGATGACGAAAGAAGCGAATTTTCACGTTCCCGAAAAATTCGGCGAGTTCGAGTTTGTAAAGTGAAGAAAAATTGTCCACAGATAAAAAAATCAGTATAGCGAACGGTAGTGAGCAAGATGATTATCAATCAATATTAATTTATCTTAAAGTTGTTTTTGATCTTCACTAAGCTATAAATATATCGTTCCTAACGAAACTCAAGGGTTTGAACACAACTTCTTAAACAATTCTCTTGCACTTAACTTTTATTTTTCCTAAACGCGGCTCACTACCGTTCGCTATACTGATTGCGAAAACAAAAAAAAGCGAAAGCCTTCGGTTGTCGGCTTTCGCTTTACAAATGATGTGAGCAAATAAATTAGTTTGGCATTGCAGATCGTGTGTCAACTTTGATTTTTTCGGGCGTTTCCACCTGCGGGATTTCAATCATCACCGGCTCTCTTTTCTTTGTTATCGAACTCAGGGCTTTTCCGGCAGAACCCATTTCAACTTCCGAAGAAAGAACGCGCGAAATGCGTTTCGGCAGAAGCATCGGCGCGAGATTAGCAGCCGAATTTGCCAAACTGATAATATCACCGCCGCCCGTCCAATGTTCGCGCACGACCGTTTCATCCGTGCGGTTAAGGAGTCTCAGCAAAGTTAGCGCGACGACATAGATATCATCAATCTGCCCGATAAACGGGAAAATATCGGGAATAAGATCTATCGGAGAAATCACATAAACGATCGCCGCGAGAAACAGAGCTTTTTCGGCGGTCGGTACGCGTGCGTCTTTCAGCAGATTGCCGAGAAGTTTGACCATATTCGGCAAAAACATCAGCATATTCTGCATACGGCTTTTCAGCTCACTTTTTTCCTTGCGCGTCGGTTTCTTTGCTTCCACGTATTCTAAATTCGTCATTAAATCGTTTCTCCTTTTTTTATCTGTCTTCAAGTTTAGAAAATGCCGCACATTAGAGCAAGTAGATCGCGCAAAAGTTGCAAGCGATTTGCTATTTTGTTAATAGTTAGTGGTAAATAGATAATAGATTTCTTTCAAAAACAACAATTAACAGCTAACAATCAACTATTAACAAACCAATGATTCTCGAAAAAATCCGGCAAAAAGCCGCAAATTATCTGCAACATATAATTTTGCCCGAAGGCGAAGACCCGCGCATCGTACAAGCTGCCGCCATTTGTGCAAATGAAAAACTTGCCAAAATCACCATTTTAGGCAGAGATGAAATCGTTCGCCAACTGGCAAAAGACACGGGCGCGAACCTAAACGGCGTTGAAATTCTCGATCACCGCAAGGCGGCGGATTTCGGCAAAATGGCGACGCTTTACCACGAACTGCGCCGCGCCAAAGGCGTTACTTTGGAAGAATCCGAAGAGATCGTCAAAGACGCGCTTTTTTATGCGAATTTGCTCGTGCGCCTTGGAAAAGCGGACGGTTCGGTCGCGGGTGCGATAAATTCGACGGCGCATACGGTTCGCGCCGCGCTTCACTGTGTCGGAGTTCGCGCCGGATTCAAAACGGTTTCGTCATTTTTTTTGATGGTCGTTCCCGATAAAAATTTCGGACACGAAGGCGCGTTAATTTTCGCCGATTGCGGTGTAGTTATTGATCCGACCGTCGCCGAACTTGCCGAAATCGCCATCGCTTCGGCTGATTCGTGCCGCGCACTTGTCGGAGTCGAGCCGCGTGTGGCGATGCTTTCATTTTCGACAAAAGGAAGCGCGAAACATAAATTTGTTGACAAGGTTGTCGAAGCGACAAAGACGGTCAAAGCGCGTCTGCCCGAACTTTCGATTGACGGCGAACTACAGGTTGATGCCGCGCTTATTCCGTCAGTCGCCGCCAAAAAAGCCGAAGGTTCTCCCGTTGCGGGAAAAGCGAATGTCCTGATTTTTCCCGATTTAAATGCCGGAAATATTTCCTACAAATTAACCGAACGTCTAACCGGCGGAACTGCCATCGGACCGATTTTGCAAGGCTTGGACAAACCCTGCAACGATCTTTCACGCGGCTGCAAAGCGCAGGACATCGTTGATGCAGTGGCAATTACGGCGGTTCAATCGCAGGCGCGGAAGAAAAACTAGAATATTTTGCCGAATTTTGCTATTTTTCAATTATGACAAGCGAAGAAATAATCAAGGAATATAACTCTCTGCCATTGGAAGCACGCCGCGAAGTCGAAGATTTTGTCGCTTTTTTGCGGGAGCGTTACAAAAAAAAGCGCGAAGAAAGGGCAGACGGCGATCTGAGTCAAGAAAAGTTTGTCGGGATGTGGAAAGACCGCGAAGATTTGCAGGACGGCGCGGGTTGGGTACGCGAACTTCGTGAAAGTGAGTGGACAAAATAATGGCTCTCACCATTTTCGATACGGATATTCTGATAAATGTCGGGCGCGGCGATTCCGAAGCGATTGATTGTTTGCGCGACCGTTCAAAACTTTCAACTCCGGCAATCAGTGTCGTAACTCAGATGGAATTAATTGTCGGATGCCGTAATAAAACCGAGTTGCGGCAATTAAAAAACTTTTTCAATCGCTTTCAAATTCTTCAAATCACGCCTCAAATTTCGGAAAACACCGCCGACTTATTAGAACAATATCGCTTAAGTCACGGCTTGCTCATTCCCGATGCTTTAATTGCCGCAACCGCAATCGAATATGACGAAGATTTTATAACAAAGAATCAAAAGGATTTCAGATTCATAAAAGGCTTAAAACTTTTGGCTTATCCATAGAAATTCAAGCAAAACGTATAAAGTAGCAATTACGGCAGTTCAATCGCAGGCGCGGAAACAAGGTTAGATTTTAGTCAAAAGTATTGATTAAAAACGTATGATATGAAAGGATTCTCAATCGAATAAAAAAGAAATTCTCGCAAGGTTTGTATTATTTTTCGATTCACGCGATAGAAGAACTTCAAAAGGATAATCTAACGACCGACGATGCGGAAGAAGCAATTTTTAATGGTGAAATTATCAACAAACTCGACCACGATTTGCGAGGCTCTCGCTACATAATTTTGGGAAAAACTGCCGCCGAACAAGATTTGGAAATTTGTTGTCGAATAGAAAACGGCTATGTTATTATCATTACTTGTTATGCAGAAATATTCTAAAAAACATTTTCATTGCGATTTTTGCGATGGAATTACGCAAACAAAAGTCATTGATTA
>CAYUGW010000114.1:0-9759 GCA_964444245.1 uncultured Blastocatellaceae bacterium
ATCGGATCGAGACGGGCGAGATCGAAGCGGCACTGCGCTCACATCCTCAAATCGCCGATGCGGTCGTCGTTGTCAAAGATCGGCAGCTGGCTGCTTATGTCGTGCCGAAGGCTGAAGGGGAAGAAAATCAGGCGGGAAGTTTGCGAAGATTTCTGCGCGAGCGGTTGCCGGAGCAGATGATTCCGGCGCATTTCGTAACTCTCGACCGGTTGCCGCTCACCGCTCACGGCAAACTCGATTCCAGTAATTTGCCTATTCCCGTCGAAACACGTACGGATGCGGAAGAATTTGCTGCTCCTGAAACTCCCGGCGAAAAGATTTTGGTGCAGGTGTGGACTGAGATTCTCGGAGTTAATCGTGTTGGAATTGACGACAATTTTTTCGAGTTGGGCGGTGATTCCATTCTCAGTATTCAGGTGCGGGCAAAAGCTCAACAACACGGGGTGGAATTTTCCGTCCAACAGTTGTTTCAAAATCAAACTGTCCGTAAATTAGCGCAGGTTGCGGCTGCCGATACAATTACATTGCCAGAAGATGAATTTGCACAAACGAAGCCTTTTAGTTTTTTGAGCGAAAAAGACCGACATCGGTTGCCGCCGGATGTAGAAGATGCTTATCCGCTGGCGAATTTGCAAGCCGGAATGATTTTTCACAGCGACTTTACTGCGGAAAGCACGGCTTATCACGACCTTGGTTCAGTTCACTTGAAAGCCGAATTTGACAGCGAAAAATTTGCTCGGGCACTTGAAATGGTCTTTGAGCGGCATCCGGTTTTACGGACATCGTTTGACCTGATCAATTTTAGTGAACCTCTGCAATTAATCCACCGAAGAGTGAATTTGCCGTTATTTTTTGAAAATATCAGTCATCTGTCTTCGGAAGAGCAGGAGCAAGAACTGGAAGTGTGGTTTGAAAACGAAAAAAGCTTTCGATTCGATTATAAGCAAGCACCGCTGTTGCGCTTTCACATTCACAGGCGCGGCGAGAAGGAATTTCAATTTAGTTGGAGCGGGCATCACGCCATAATTGACGGGTGGAGTTTTGCTTCGATGATGACGGAGATATTTCAAAATTACTTTAAACTATTCGAAGCTGAAAAATCCGAAATTAGTTTACCGCTGTTAAAAACATCGTTTCGGGATTTTGTCCGTTTGGAACGCGAAGCTCTAGTTTCGGTGGAAACACGGGATTTCTGGCTGAATAATTTAAGTGATGCGACGGCAACTCTGCTTCCCCGGAGCGAGGCGAAAAATGATGAATTACGGCAGAAAACAGATCAGGTGGATTTTATTGAAATACCTTTTGCCGCTTCACTCGGCGAGGATTTGCGCGAACTGGCACGACAAAACGGAGTTCCGCTCAAAACCGTGTTGTTAGCCGGGCATTTGCGCGTTTTGAGTATGTTAAGCGGGCAAACCGATGTAGTTTCGGGCATTGTTGTTAACGGCAGACCGGAAGCCG
Source organism: uncultured Blastocatellaceae bacterium (assembly GCA_964444245.1). Taxonomy (GTDB): domain Bacteria; phylum Acidobacteriota; class Blastocatellia; order Pyrinomonadales; family Pyrinomonadaceae; genus JAHCHG01. Next base: position 1,462 of record CAYUGW010000114.1, read on the forward strand.
AAGACGCTGAAAAAGTCATCGGGTTGTTTTTGAATACTTTGCCTTTGCGCGTTTCTTTAACGGGAGGAACCTGGAACGAACTAATCGCGCAAACCTTTGCCGCCGAACAGGAATTACTAAAACATCGCCGTTATCCTCTTGCCGAATTGTCGCAGATAACCGGCGGACAGCTTTTTGAAGCGGCGTTCGATTATTTACATTTTCACGTTTACCGCAAAATTCTCGACATCGAAAACATAGAGGTCGTTTCCTCGAAAGCCTTTCAGGAAACCAGTTTGCCGTTTTTTGCGACTTTTTACATCGAACTAAACAGTTTGGAGATTCAATTGTCTATTGAATACGATGCGGCGGTTTTTAACAAAAAACAGATCCAAACCGTCGGCGAATATTACATCAATACATTTACTTCAATGACGCGTTCGCCGCAAGCGCGGTATGACGAGAAGTTAATTCTGACTCGACCCGAACTGCGTCAATTAGCGGAATGGAACGATACGAGAACGGAAAGAAACACGAGCCTCTGTATTCACGAATTATTTGAGGCGCAAGCGATTAAAACGCCCGAGGCAATCGCCGTTGACGGCAACGGCGACTGCCTGAGCTATTCTGAAATCAATCGGCGTGCAAACGGAATCGCACGGCAGTTGCGGAAGATCGGAGTGGGGAAGGAAATCTGCGTCGGTATCGAAACGGCGCGCACTCCTTCAACGGTTATCGGTATTCTTGCCATTCTCAAAGCCGGCGGCGCGTATTTGCCGCTCGATCCGTCATATCCGGCTGAACGCCTGGAGTTTATGCAGCGGGATGCACAGGTAAAAATCTTATTAACGTGTTCCTCACAAAATAATTTACGAACCGAGAACGGCGTTAAAGTCTTGAATATAGATGAATTGTTAAAATTTGAGGAAGAAAACAGTAATCTGGAATCTGCTGCACAACCCGAAAATTCGGCTTACGTTATTTACACTTCCGGTTCGACCGGACAACCGAAAGGCGTTCAGGTAACGCATCAGAATCTGGTTCATTCGACTTCTGCGCGTTCTTTTTATTATTGTGAAACAGTTCGGGGGTTTTTCCTTGCCTCGCCGTTTGCCTTTGATAGTTCGGTCGCCGGTTTATTCTGGACTTTATGCACGGGCGGAACATTGTTTTTGCCGCCGGAAGACTTCCAGAATGACTTGAAATCAGCAATTGATTCGATCAAAGATTTGGAAATTTCACACTTATTATGTCTGCCGTCGCTTTACGATTTACTGCTTGATTATGCTTATGAACTTCCGCTCCGATGCGTTATCGTGGCAGGCGAGCAATGTCCGATTGAACTAATCGAGAAACATCAAAAATTATTGCCGAACGCGGCTTTATACAACGAATACGGTCCGACCGAAGGAACGGTGTGGTGTAGCGTTTATGAATGCCGGGCGGATTTTGAAATCGGTAAAGTGCCGATCGGTCGCCCGATTGCCGATACTGAATTGCATATTCTGGACACGGCTTTGCTGCCCGTTCCGGTCGGTGTCGCAGGCGAAATTTATTTGGGCGGTCGAGGTTTGACTCGCAGCTACCTGAATCGCGCGGAACTAACGGCAGAGAAATTTATTCCACATCCGTTTAGTCGAGAGAACGGAGCAAGACTTTATAAGACCGGAGACAGAGCGCGTTTTTTGACTGACGGAAATATCGAATTTATCGGACGGCTCGACAATCAAATAAAAATTCGCGGTTTTCGCGTTGAATCAAGTGATGTCGAAACCGCTTTGTTACGGCATCCGGCAGTAAGCGAAGCGGTGGTTAAGGCGCAGGAAGTAGCTGTGAATGAAAAGCGTCTTGTTGCCTACATCACGCCACACTCCGGTTTAGAAATAAAAATCAACCAATTGCGTGAGTTTATCCGCCGAACTTTACCCGATTATATGATACCGGCGACTTTTGTGACGTTAAATGAAATGCCGCATCATCCGAACGGTAAGATTAACCGCCGCGCTTTGCCTGCGCCGGCGCAATTCGAAAAAGTTAGCGAGTTGGAATATGCTGCGCCGCGTGATTCGATAGAGTTACGTCTGGTTAATATCTGGTCGGAAGTTTTGGGTTTATCCCGGGTTGGAGTCAGGGATGAATTTTTCGCCCTTGGCGGACATTCTTTGAGCGCGGTTCGGCTGATGAGCCGAATTCAGGCGGAATTTGATGAACAACTTCCTATCTCCGTTTTATTCGAGAATCCGACGGTCGAATTAATGGCAAATATTCTGCGGGAGTCTTTGTCTGAAATAACCGAATCGGTTTTGTTGGCGTTACAGACAGCAGGCGAGAGAACGCCGTTTTTCTGCGTCCACGGCGGCGGCGGCGGTGTTTTCAATTACCTTGATTTGTCGCAAAATCTCGGACGCGACCAGCCTTTTTACGCTTTTGCGAATAATCAACCGTCAATTGAATCAAACTCTATCGAATCAATGGCAACCTATTACATCGAATTGATGATGAAAGTTCAGCCAAACGCTTCTTATCAACTTGGCGGCTGGTCAATGGGCGGAGTGGTTGCCTTTGAAATGGCGCGCCAACTTCGGGCGCGTGGTAAAGAAATTTCACTGCTTGCTCTGTTCGATTCTTTCGCGCCGCTCAATCGGGGTGAAACGGAAAACGACGAAATGTTGTTGCTGGCGAACTTTGCGCGGGATTTGGGGATAATGACCGAGCATTTGATGTTTGATGAAGATGAAACGGCATCACTCGATGAAACAAACAGACTGGCTTATTTCTTTGAACGGGCAAGGGCGGCGCAGTTGATCCCGCCGGATTTGACTCTGCCAGATGTCGAACGGCTTTACCGGACTTTCAGAAATAATGTAGAGGCGCTTAAAAATTATCAACCGGTTCGATACGATGGAAGAATCCACTTGTTCAAAGCGGAAAACAATTCGACGGAAGACGAATCGCTCGGCTGGACAGATTTAGCCGTTTCGGTTAAAACACATATCGTCAATGGCGATCATTATTCGATGCTGCGCGGCGAATCCGCTCGGACATTGGCGGCGCAACTTAAAGTTTATCTTTTGGAAAATTAACAAAAAGTGAGGACTATTTTTTTATGAATCGAGATGAAAATGAAGATACAAAAATTTATAAAGTCGTGATTAATCACGAGGAACAATATTCGATTTGGGTAGCGGATCGTGAAAATGCACCGGGATGGAGCGATGTCGGCAAAAGCGGTACAAAAGCCGAGTGTTTGGCGTATATTAAAGAAGTTTGGACGGATATGCGACCGCTGAGTTTGCGTAAACAGATGGAAGCAACCGCACACGACAATAATTGATAATAAACGGCAGAAAAGCCGCTACCGTTTTATGAAATTACATCTTTTCTGCAGTGTTTCAAGGATTGAGCGTCCAATCATTGCCGGCAGCAGTAACTGCTGCCGCATATTTACCGGATTTATCAACTTTTAAAGAACATACCGACCAGTCGGAATCTGATAAATCGGGAATATCGGTAAAAATCTGTCCGCAGGTAGTTTTAATCGGAACGGTAATTTTCTGCAAGGGCAAAGACAAGCCCATCCCGACGGCTTTAATAAACGATTCTTTTTGCGTCCAATATTTGAAGAAAGCCGATTCTTTCCGTTTGCCTGTAAGTTTCACGAATCGTTTCAATTCGTCCGGTGCAAGAAATTGTTCGGCTAAATTATCGGTAATGATTTCGCAACGCGCCTGTTCGACATCAATTCCGACGGGGCGATTGCGGGCGACGGCGAAAAGTGCGAGATCGCCCGAATGTGAAATGTTAAATTTTATGGATTGCCGATTATCTGCGAGTAAAGGCTTGCCGTATCGTCCATATAAAAAAGATATTGCGCGAGGCGGCAATGCAGAGTAGCGGCTCATTAAAAATCTCAAAACGCCGCGTACCGCGACGAATCGGCGGCTGTCTTTCGGAAACCGAAAACGATTGGCGCGGGCGCGTTCGTCGTCACTGAGTACATCAGCAAAAGTCGTCAAAAATTTTTCCGCTTCCTTGATATAGCATCGCCAAACGTGAATGGTTCCGTTTCGTAAAGCCGGCGCGTTTGATAAAACGCGCCAATTTGAGCCGTTTTTGATGTGTAAAGGCAAATCGAGCGATTGATTCACGAAATTAAATTTAACTCAAGCAGACGCAAAATTTCGGTTTGTCTCGAACGCAAATAAAAATGGTCGCCGGAAAACATTTGTAAATTAAAATCAGCGGTCGTATGGATTCGCCAGTCGGCGAGATGTTCGCGTGTAACGCCGGAGTCTTCCGTGCCGCCTAGGGCGGTAATCGAACAATCGAGCGGCGGAAGCGGAAGGTATTTATAAGTTTGCACCATCTCGAAGTCAGCCCGCAGCAAAGGAATAAGAAGCTGCATTAGTTCGGGATGCGCCAAAACCTCTTCAGGGGTTCCGTTGAGCCGCCGCACTTCGTTGACAAACTTATCTTCCGGCAATTGATAAATCGGAGCAAATTCATTCGGCAAGTGCGGAGCGCGATGCCCCGAAACAAACAAACGCTGCGGTTTAAAATTGCGAAATTTGAGCAGATGAGCAAGTTCGAAAGCAATGACCGCTCCCATACTATGACCGAAAAAAGCAAACGGTTGATCAAACAAAGGAGCGAGAACATCTGCCAGTGTTTTGACCAGCGAGTTGAGATTCGTTAAAGGAGCTTCACCGATTCGCGATTCGCGACCTGGTAATTGCACCGGGCAAACTTCTAAATCGGGCGGAAGATATTTTTGCCAGATACGATAAATTTGGGCGCCGCCGCCGGCGTATGGAAAACAAAAAAGTCTGATCGCCGGATTTGCGGATGACCGCCAGCCGGCGATCCATGTTGATATTTCTTGTGCGGGTACCTGAACTTGCATAGTTTACGATTACTCCGGCATTAGACGTAAGGTTTGACGGGCAGCTTGGCTGATCGCCGTTTGCGAAAACGGAAACTCGCGCGGCGTAACTTCCTGCCATTCCCGAATCTGATCTTTCCAATGGGGACTGTCTGGATTGCCGGATTGTCCCGGCGCGATACATTGTTGAGTTTTATCCCAATTGCTAAGATCGGCGATCAAACGCATCGAGACAAAAATACCTGAATAAACTGTGCGACCGCCGCCGCCGAAATCACGCTTTAGAGGCTCGATGGCAAATCGTCCGCCGATCAGCGGTGCGCCAGCCAGAGGATGAAAAAACGTATAAGATTTAGTCTTCCCGAAAATCCAGTTTTCTTCCTGCTCGCCAAGCGTTTCGGTTAGATTTCGCCGGGCATCGCGATAAGATTCCAGCAAAAGCGATTCATAATTATCGAATTCTTTCGGGAGCCATTCATGCGGTCGTTTCGTGACAACGAAATCTACAAATGTGCCGGCATTCCCCCAATTATAAGCATTTGCTTTTTCCTCACCGATAGCGGCAGTTAATACGCGCCGGCGAAAAGCGTTACGCATCTCGGCAGCTAACGGCATAACCCGCGAATCTGCCGATGACCGGGCATCCCACCCGTCAAACATTTGCACGATCGTTCGCCATTCTGCCGATTTGTTCATTAGCGGCTTTCCGGATTTAACGACTTCGGCTGTAAAAACTGCATCCGCAAATGAATATGCATCTCGCTGGATCGAGCGAAAATCTTCGGCGGAAAGTTTTGGTTTACGCAGTAACAAATCGTAAATTCGCCGTGCCCGATATGGCGATTCCCATTCATTCGTTAAGTGATGGCGATAACTGTTTCCGACAACCCGGTTATTAGCCGTAACGATGATACCGGACGGCGGATTGTAAACATTCGGAAGTTGTTCAAAAGGAATGTAACCGCTCCATTTTCCGTCTTCCGTTGCGCCGTTATACGGAACACTTCCGTCGCCGGACGACCGTTGCGGGATGCTCCCAACGGCATAATATCCGATGTTCCCGGCAACATCGGCATAAACGAAATTTTGCGCCGGTCCCGGGTATTGCCGAAGCGCGGAGCTGAATTCTTTCCAATTGCCTGCACGATTTATATCATAGAAGGCGGAAAATTCGGGGATATTGTTTTCAAGAGCCGTCCAACGCAAAGAATACCTTAGTCCGTTGCTTTCCAAGACAACCGGACCGTGACGAGTTGTAGTGATATTTGTAACGACCGTCTCTGTTTCATTGCCGGTGGAACCCTTTCGCACTTTGATCGTTTCAGCGCGGGTTTCCGCTGTTTGCCAGCCCTCGGGAGTTTGATAACGATCAGGATTTGACGGGTCGAATTTTTCCAAATATAAATCCTGCACGTCTGCGCCTAAATTGGTAACGCCCCAGGCAATCCGGTTATTATGCCCGATAACAATTCCGGGTACGCCGGGAACAGTCACGCCAGCCACACGGACGGATGGAGATTCGAGAAATACCATATGCCAGATTGAAGGCGCGGTTGCCAATAAATGCGGATCGTTTGCTAACAATGGTTTGCCCATCACAGTTCGTTTTCCCGAAACGACCCAGTTATTGCTTGCTGCGCGTCCTTCGGAGTAAAGACCGACCCGCTCTCGCGAACGGCGCAAAGTATTTTCTATTCTCGCTGCTTCCGACAATAATTCTTTGGGTAAAGCTTTATTTAACAACTTTTTACTCGAACTCACAGGCTTTCGGGAATGCCTGTCATTTCCGACAAGTATTACGTCAAGCGGCGAAAAGACGGGAAGCAATTCTTCACGCTTTTTGGGCGGCAAATCCATCATCGCGGCTCGTGCCAAATCGCTCGTCCAAGAAGTAGATAAATCTTCGGCAAAAAGTTTTCCGATCACCAAGGAATCGGCTAATGTCCAATCCCGCGGTCTTGATTGCAAAATACGAAACTCGATCGGTAATTCATTAGGCGCAGTTTCGCGCAAATAAGCATTGACACCGAGCATATAAGAATCGAGCATCGCCCTTATATCAGGACGCAGTTTTTCAACCAATGACTCTGAAATACGGGCATAGCCGAATAAACGTCGTCGTTTATCTTCTTCCAGGGCGGGTGCGCCGAAAATTTCGGCAAGTTCGCCGCGAGCCGTTCGCCGCAATAAATCCATTTGCCACAAACGATCGCTTGCCGTGATATAACCTTGAGTAAAATACAGGTCTTCATCGCTTCGAGCCTGAATATAGGAAATTCCTCGCTCATCACGATTTACGACTACTTCAGCTTTCAATCCGGGTAGTTTTTTTTCTGCCTTACTTGTTGTTTGTTCAGATGGCATCTGCCCGTGATAAATCGGCAGAGTCGAAAAGAATGTAAAGATACAGAACAAAAAAAGAAGGATTTGCCGGCTGCGGGTTTTATTTAGCATGGAATAGTACCAACATTAAATGTCTTCAATGACGTAAAAAAAAATTGACTTTGAACATTACTGTCAAATAAAGCCAAACTATCACAGGAGTAAATCGAATGTTATAGAATTTAAATCGTCTGTTTAATCTGACAATTAAACAGCAATCGAATAGCAATAGATGGTAAGAATGAGTCGTAATTTTCTCGAAAACTGAGATTTTCGGGTAAATAGTTTTGCGATAAGACGATTTTGGCAGCCTTTTAATTAAATGAAGACAGACATAATTCAAATGCGTTATTTTCAGCAGTTTAGATGGTGTGATTTGGCTTTCGTGAAGCAAATTTTACTTTACAAGACTTGGGATATTTAACAAACCTTATAAAAACAATAACTTAACTTTTCGGAATTATACTTCTGTAAAATAAAATTTTTAACATTTTCATTCCCGACAAATTTTAGTAAATACTCTTTAATCGTTAGATGGATTTTCCCCATTTCTATTCCGAATCGATATTTGATGTTGGTGAAAAATGCAGCAATCAGCTCATTTAAGCAGCTTTTTAGATAGAAAAGTTCTGTTATTAGTTAAGCACTGACAAAGAATCTATGAGAAAAGTTCCGTGGGACTTTTCCATTGTTAATTGAAACCGAGGTTAAAAACAAAGTTCGACAAACATTGAGTAGATGAATTTCTGTAATTTCAGTTAACCGCGAAAAATCGCAGTTTGTTTCAAATTAAAAGCCATCTGCTAAATAAAAGTTACGGATTATTGCGCTTTCGCCGAAACTAAAATCTTTGAAAAAAACCCGGGAAATTTAAAATAGCCTAAGGTTAATTTATTGCGATCCTTCAATCTCAGAACTTATGAATTTGAAGAATAAAAATTATGTTTGACGTAATTATCATCGGCGGAAGCTACGCGGGACTTTCCGCCGCAATGGTTTTGGGAAGATCTTTGCGAAATGTGCTGGTCATTGACAGCGGTTTGCCGTGCAATCGC
>CAYUGW010000115.1:0-2415 GCA_964444245.1 uncultured Blastocatellaceae bacterium
ACATCATACGGAGCTTCGCCTTCGCCGCGGGCGTTCAGGCGTTTCGGATAAACCTGTTTTTCAAAAAGACTTAAAACATTATTTTTCTGCGGCTGATTGACGAAAACGAGAAAACTTCCCAGCGGCATTTCGTGAAAATCGTTTTTATCGTTTTGGTCGTGAGCCAAATAAAGCTCTTCCGTCAATTCATAAATTTCCATTCCCTGCCACATCAGAATTTCCAGAAAACGCGCCACGGTTTCCTGATTTGGCTGACCTGCCGGAACGACAAAAGCCACCGGTTCACTTTCATTTTTTTTCAGATTTTTTGCGGCTAATTCGTAAGAATTTCTTAAATATCGCGTTCGAAATTTTGCCGCCATTTCGAGCAGAGAGCGCGAAGCGATCATTTCGATTTTTGCAATATCGCGCGGATGCCAATCGCCGCCTTCCCAAACGTCCGGCATATTCGTCGCGTTTTCGAGCGGTGAATTCAAACCTCTCGCCGGACGATTTGCGGCAAGTTGTTCTCTCGTGATTTTAATCGGCGACATTAAATCCGCGCTTGCCGCTTCGGACAGAATTCCGATCGAATTGTGATAATAAGGCGCAGAACGAAAACCGCCGTGCCACCACGTGTCAAAGGTCGTATTCGTCGCAACTCCGGCGATGTTGTTTGCCTGAAGATCAGCCGCCATTTTGTAGCCGACGAGTCCGACTTCGCGCAAAATGAGCGGATCAATGCGCGGATTCGGCGGATCGAAAAACGGCGGAATGATAAAACGCGCGCCGTTTTGTCCCATTTGATGAACGTCATAGACAATCTGCGGAAACCATTCCTGCCAGAAGAGTTTCGTGATATTGCGCGTTTCCTGCAGATTCATCATAAACCAATCGCGGTTGTTATCGTGTCCGGCGTAATGATGATAAAGCTCGGGCGGAACGGTGCCTTCGGATTTCGTTCCCAAAGTTTTGCGATACCAATCGGCAACCAGATCAATGCCGTCGGGATTTGCCGAAGGAATAAGCAGCAAAATCGTGTTTTCTAAAATTTCCCGCGTGCCTTCATCGGTCGCCGTTGCCAATTCATATGCAAAATTCATTGACATTTGCGAGGCGACGATCTCGTTGGAATGAATCGAACACGAAATGGCGACGATAGTTTTACCTTCTTTGATCAAATTTTCCGCTTCCGCTGAGTTTTTCAGCATTCGCGTATCGGTAATCTGCTGATTGATTTTTTTGTATTTTTCGAGATTTTTGATGTTTTCCGCCGAAGAAATATAAGCGACGATCTGCGATTTGCCGAGCGTCGTTTTGCCGATTTCTTCGACCTTTACTTTGTCGCTTCCCGCGTCTAATTTAGCAAAATAATCCAAAATCTGTTTCCAATCGGCAATCGTCCGGTCATCGGTCGGATGAAAACCGAGAACCGTTTTCGGCGCGGGCGGCGCGTTTTGCGCGAAAACGCCGATTGATAAAAGCAAAAATAAAACGGCGAATCTTGAAAACACCGGAAGAAAACTATCCATAGATAAACACCGCTGAACACGGATTTTTTTTATTTGATTCATTTTGTTAATTCTTGTTAAAAAACTCTTTTTGCGTATTTAAGTCTTTACGTGATAAAAACATATCTGAATGTCAGAACAATTAGAAAAAAACTCTCGAACCGAAGCCATCGAGCGGAACGATAAAATTTTATTTCCTGTCAAAGAGTCTAACAAATCAAGCGTTATCGGCAAAATGCGCTATTGGTGGAGCTTGTTTTTTGCGGGATTTATGCTGCTTTTTATCGCTTTGCCGGCGATGACCGTTTTTCAGCTTCTCAATCGCCGCACGGGAATTTATCCGCTCTGCGTTTGGGGTTCAAAAACCTGGATTCGCGGCTCCGGCATTAAGGTTAAAGTTTCGGGCAGGGAAAATCTGGAAAAAGGCAAATCTTATATTTTTGTTGCCAATCATCGTTCATATATCGATACGACCGCACTTTTTGCGTATGCCGGAACGAAAATCGGATTGATCGCCAAAAAGGAAGTCTTGAAAGTGCCGGTTTTGGGGCGCGGAATGACTTTTATAAAATTCGTGGCAATTGACCGCTCAAACCCGCAACGCGCTCTGGAAACCATGGAAAAGGTGCGCGAAACGGTGGACAGCGGTTATTCCTTCGGAGTTTTTGCCGAAGGAACACGCGCGATGCCGGGCGAACTCTTGCCGTTTAAAAAGGGCGCGTTTCATCTCGCCATGCAGACCGGCGCGGCGATTATTCCGGTGGCAATTAAAAATACCGATTATCTGATGGGCAAAAAAACGGGCGTTGTAAATCCCGGAACGATGGAAATAGTTCTGCTTGCGCCGATTGAAACGAAAGGTTTAACAGTAGAAAAAGATTTGCCGGAGTTGCTGAAAAAAGTGCGCGGAGCAATCGCGGAAGAA
>CAYUGW010000115.1:2515-9721 GCA_964444245.1 uncultured Blastocatellaceae bacterium
TAAGGTTTTTTCGGAGTCGGGCTTGGAGTCGGAGTCGGGTTATCATCGACGATTTCTTCATCACCCAGAATTTCAACCGAACTGCGTCCTTGCGCGTAATCGGTATATTGGACGCGAATTTTGAGTTTGACGACAAAACCGCTGTCAAAAACGAGTTCGTCATCCGAAGACGAAAAGGACGGAAACCAGAATTTGCCGTCAACATTTTCGCGCCACGTTTCGACAATCGGAAATTTATTGTCCTTTTGATCGGGAACTGCCTTTCCTTTTGATTTGACGATCATTAAATCCCGCGCATCAACCCAAAGTCTGCCTTGAAAAAGCCGCAGTTTTGATCTTTTAGGATTCGGCATAACTTTCGGTGCAACGTCGAAAACGTGCAGATCGAGATCATCAATTTTTTCCTTGCCGAGATAATTGAAATTGTAAAGCGGAACTTCCGAAGGTTTGATGGCAAACGGATTGATTCCGCCGAGATCGTCCAAATCCTCGGGCGTAACTCTGATGTCGCGCAGCGTTGAAACAGGCGCAAACTCGATTCTTTCAAATCTTTTACCCTCTGTATTAAAGGTCATAAAAGAATCACGACGGTAAGTTCCCGAAATTTGTCCGCCTAAACCGACGGTTTGAATCGTCGCCTTACGCCGGAAAACATATTCGGACAGCGCATAGCGAAAAGAATCTTCGTTATCGGACATTTTCTTGATAATGTTGTCAATTTCCGCCTGACTCAAATTGGTCTTGACAATATTCGACGGTGTTTGGGCAAAACCCGTAAATGCCGCAAAACATAAAATTATCAAACTACAAATTATCGTTTTTCTGCTTTTCATCTGTTTATTTTCCTTACTTGTTGAAGCTGTTTAAAAAGATGCGAAAAATCATTTAAAAGTTTGAAATAAACTTTTAACTTTAACAATTCCTATTTTACAAAAAAAATACGCGAACCGATATTTATTTTAATAAACCCCGGTTCGCGTATTTTTTGTAAAAAGTAAATATACCTGATTATTCGACAAAATCAACCTGAACTTCGCGGGTGATAATGCCTTTTTCAAAACCTTCTTTAAGCAGCAATTTGACTGCTTCTCTGCCTCTGTCGCCGTAATCGAGCGTCAGATCATTAACCCACATCGCCACGAAACGGTCGGCGAGTTCGGGCGGCATATCGCGGGCAAACTGCATCGCGTAAGCAAGCGCGTCTTCGCGGTTTTCCATCGAATAAACGATGCTTCGATGCAGATGTCTGGAAACTTCGCGCATTAAATCTGCGCCGAGATCGCGCCGGATGACATTTCCGCCCATCGGCAAAGGCAAGCCCGTCCGCTCGTGCCACCATTCGCCCAAATCCAAAACCTTATCAAGCCCGACCTGTTTATAAAAAAGCTGTCCTTCGTGAATCAGAAGTCCCGCGTCGGCTTTTCCTTTTAAAACGTAATCAATAATTTCGTCAAACGGAACAACCGTGTATTCAAAATCCTGATTGTAAATTCTCAAGGCAAGAAATGCGCTCGTTAATTCGCCGGGAATGGCGATTTTCATATTCGGAATGTCTTCCGGTTTGCGCTGCTCTTTTGAAACCAGAATCGGACCGTATTTATCGCCGATGCTTGCGCCGTGCGGCAACAGCGCGTATTTGTCCGAAACATATGCGTAAGCGTGAAAACTGATCGCCGTTACGTCAAAAACACCGTTTTTGGCATCTTCGTTTAGGGTTTGAATGTCTTTGAGAGTGTGTTCAAACTTCAGTCCGTTGGTTTCCAACTTATTTGTTGCCAAACCGTAGAACATAAAGGCATCGTCCGAATCGGGCGAATGCGCGACTGTTATAATTCGTTTTTCCGGGGTTGTTTCCATATATTAAAACTGCGAATAGAAAATATTCGTGTCATATAAAACTTGTATTTTACCGTTTTTTTGGTGTTCTGCAAAAAGCGTTTGCAGGTTTTTTATAAGTTCATCAAAACGCGGATGTTCCGGCGACGGCATATACGAAGACGAAAGAATTCTGCCCTTCATTCCTTCAAAATCGAGTATTTGATGGTTGCTGTATTTATATTGCGAAAAACGCGCCTGAAAAGCGACATTTATGTCTTCGACCGAAATATTATCGTGTCTGATCTGCTCATAATCCGTGCCGAATTCGATTAAAATATTTTCATATTCGCGCAAAAATTCGTTGGTATCGAGCCGGCGTTCGTTCCAAATTAATGCGACGAATCCGCCATCTTTCAAAATCCGCTTAAATTCCGCGCGCGTTTTTTCCTTGTCAAACCAGTGAAATGCCTGTGCCGCGATGACGATATCAATGCTTTTGTCGGAAAGCGTCGTGTTTTCCGAAGTTCCGTTGACGTTTTTGAATTTCGGAAAATTCTGCAAAAACTTTTCCGCCGCGCCGCGCATCGCCTGATTCGGTTCAACGCCGAAAACCACGTTTCCGTTTTCCAAAAAAACTTTCGATGAAATTCCCGTTCCCGAACCGATGTCGGCGATCACGGAATTTTCCGTCAGATTCATCTTTCCGCGAAATAAATCAAGCATTTCCGGCGGATAACCGGGACGATATTTAACGTAATTTTCGACGCGATTTGAAAATCTTTCGACGGTGTTCATTTTTTTTCAAGTTTTTTCAAGATTTTGACTTGCCCACACACGGATTTTTTCAAGCCATTCAGGACGTTTCAGTTTTCTGCTTTGATTGATAAAACCGGTTAGAACTTCACCTGTAACCTTCGGTAAAATAAGGCTTTCTGTTACTTTTACATACTCATAATCTTCAAGCCGCAATATTTTCAGTTGTTTTTTTTCGTAAATCCAAATTTCCGCAATGCCGAATTCGGCGAACATCGTAAATTTATCGGTCGAAGCACTTGTTATATCAACTTCAAAAACCAAATCCGGCGCGGGATCAATCGTCAGATCAAATTTTTCTTTATCACGCATCAATTCGGCATTTTCATTGAGATAATAACTGGCATCCGGCTCGAAACCGCGTCCGAAAATTTCAAGATAGTAGGTGGACGAACCGAAATTTACAAAATCCAGATTCAAACTATCGGCTAAAGTATAGAAAATGGAATCAAGAAGGCGTACGGGAAAATCGTGTTCGGGCAGAGGCATAAGTTCTAAAACTCCTTGATGATAAAAAAGTTTCGGATTGTGTCTGGTCGGATAAAGTTCGAGCAGATTTTGGTAAGTTTCCCAGTCAACGTCATAAAATACGGCTCGTTTTCTGGCTTCTATAGCGGCAGAAATTACCGTTTCATCGGTTTTCGGAAGTTCTAAAATTGCTGACATAAATTTCGTTTGAAACTCCTTCAAGTTTTAAGACATTTTATCATAACTCCACAACTTCCTCGCCCGTCCATTGCGTCCGGTTTGAATGCGGAATATCGAATTGATCCAAGATTCTGAAACACAAATGATCGACGAGTTCACCGATTGATTTAGGACGATGATAAAAGCCCGGACTTGCCGGCAGAATTCTTGCGCCGATGTTTGATAATTTCAGCATATTTTCCAGATGAATCGAATTATACGGCGTTTCGCGCGGAACGATGACGAGTTTTCTGCCTTCTTTCAAAGTTACATCCGCCGCGCGGTGAATCAAATTCGTTCCCGCGCCCGAAGCAATCGCGCCGAGCGTTCCCATCGAACACGGCACGATAATCATTCCCGCTTGTTTATTCGATCCCGAAGAGGGTTTTGCCGCCAGATTATCGAGCTGCCAAAAGCGCAAAATCTTGGAATCTTCCGCCAAACCGAGCCATTCATTGATTTTTTTTGCGCTCGGCTGTTTGATATTCGCGCCCATTTCAACCTGCGCGACGATCGGCGCAACGCCCGACATTATTAGATTGATCGTTTCGACCGCGCCGCTTTCCGCCAAAAGCTGCAAAGTTCGGTAAGCGTAAATTGTGCCTGATGCGCCCGTAATTGCGACTGTTAGTTCCATAAATTTTTCAGATAAATTAACTTTATCACTATTTCTTGTAAATCTGTTATGCGTCGTAAAAAAATATGCCTGCGCTCCAGTCAAAGAATTTGTCGCAAAATCTGTCAATTTGGAAGCAAAAATCTGTCAATCTGACCTGATGAATAAATATAGAATTTTCTTGAAAAATTTTAAAATGCCGATGTTTATTGATAAAAACTGATATTTAAACTTATGGCATCGGTTTTGCAATAACAATAAACGACTAGATCCTTGGCTCAAAGGGAGATAGATACTTAAGATGAATGAACAGATTTTAAAAAGCGAGATTTTATTAGACATTGTCAGCAGCGAAATCGTCACGCGGGTGTTTATAAAATTATCTGCGGCTTATAAATATGTCAGTTTATTTATTTGAGTAAATTGTTTGTTGAATTGGAATGTAAAACGGCGGATTGATTACCCGCCGTTTTTTTTTGTGTGAAAAAATGTTAAATTCTCGGTTTGCTGGAAAAAAAATATGAAAGAAAGCGAGATACAAGCAATTTTAGCGGCACACGCCGAGGGGAAACTTTCTACCGAACAGGCGACTGTCGGGTTGAAGAATTTATCCTACGAAGACATCGGTTATGCAAAAGTTGACCACGCCCGCGCCGCGCGGCAGGGTTTTCCCGAAGTAATTTTCGGGCAGGGAAAAACACGCGAACAAATTCTCGGCATTTTTGAAAAGCTCATCGAACGCACGCCGAATGTTTTGATCACGCGCACGACGGCGGATGTTTTCGGCGAAATCCGCAACATTTACACCGATGCCGAATGGCACGAAGCGGCACGGATTATTCGCGTTCGCCGCGATACGACCGAACTCGGTGCGGGTGAAATCGCCATCGTAACAGCCGGAACGAGCGATATTCCGGTTGCCGAAGAAGCCGCAATTACGGCGGAAACAATGGGCAACCGTGTCAAAAGAATCTGGGATGCCGGCGTTGCCGGAATTCACCGGATTTTATCGGAAAGGGAAGTTTTGCAGAATTCGCGCGTTGTTATCGTCGTCGCCGGAATGGAAGGCGCGTTGCCTTCGGTCGTCGGCGGTCTGGTCGGCGTTCCGGTGATTGCCGTGCCGACCAGCATCGGTTACGGCGCGTCTTTCGGCGGCATCGCCGCGCTTTTAGGAATGCTTAATTCGTGCGCTTCAAATGTAACGGTGGTAAATATTGACAATGGTTTCGGCGCGGGATTCGTCGCGAGTTTGATAAATCGAAAAATTTAAGTGAATTAACGAAAATTTCAAAACACATAAGTAGTCCGCCGTTTTTATTGACTTTGAATCGGACAAGGTTTCTGATAATTTAATCGTTCGTTATCTCCGTATAACGTGCGATTGCAAAAATATTTCCGTTAATTGCCGAGTCCGGATTGCGGGTAGCTCCGACAACCAAAATTTTCCCGTCCGGCTGAATTACGGCGTTCGCGGCGGAGGAATTTTGCGAGGGCGTAAAACTCGTTTGGGTGCTTGCTTCCAAACTGCCGTTTGCCGAATATTTGGCGACGAGAAAATTTGAAAACGTCGAAGACGAAATCGAGGCTTGACCGACGGCGATAATTTTTCCGTCGGCGGTAAGTTTCGCTGCGTTAAAGGTATCGTTGCCGCCGGGCGTAAAATCCGTAATGACCACGCCCGCATTGCCGAAACCGTAGTCCGGTCTGCCTCTCTGCGTAAAACGCGCCATCATTGCGTCGTTGTCAGGATTTTTGACAGTGCCGGTAATGACATATTTATTATCCGGCTGAACTAATAAGCGAGTTCCAACGATTCTCTGCCCGCCGAAGGTTTGACGCACGAGTCCGAGTCTGCCGAACGAATGGTCAACGAAGCCTTCGGGACTGAGGCGCAAAAGAAAAAGTTCGTCAGAATCATCGGTTGTAGACGTATATCCGGACTGTCCGGCAATTAAAATCTTTCCGTCCGGCAGAATTTGCATCCCGAAAATTCTTCTACTCGACATCGTACTAATGCGCGGAATTTCTTTGACTCCATTCGTCCCGAAAGCCGCGTCACGGCTTCCGTCCGGATTGAATCTGAGTAAATAAAAATGGCTGATGATAACGAGTATTTTTCCATCCGCTAGAACCGCAAACTTTACGGGTAGAGGTTGGGTTTGGTTGACGTGCAGATCCGGGAAGAAATCTTCCGTAGAGCCGTTTGCGCTGAGACGATAAAGCCTCGCGCTAAAGGTCGCAGGTATCGCGATGAATTGACCAAAACGCATAATTTTGCCATCGGCGAGCATCTGCGCGTCCGAAAGTCCGATAAAAGTATTCGGCTGCCAATCGAGCATTTTTCCGGTACCGCCGAAGGGACCGCCGAAAGTGGTGTCAAGCGCGCCTGACGGAGTTAAACCTGCCACAGCCACTCCCGAAGTTGTGCCGTCCGGTCCCTGCTGAATATGCGATCCGACGACAACGATTCTGCCCGACGGCTGAACAAAAATATATTGACCGCTCGAACTGTAAGTAGCCGCGAAGGGAAAATCAACCGTAACTTTCCCGCCCGTTCCGAACGTCGGGTCTAGAGTGCCGGTATATGCTTGATGAAAAAGTAAAAGCAGGAAAACGGGAGCGAATAAAAATCTAGCCTTCAAATTCATGGAAACCTCCGCAACACACGTTGTGAAAATACAAAAAGATGATGAAAACTATAGTTTATACTGCCGCTGATTGCAAGATTTTTTATTTTGCTCATCGTTCTTATTTATATAAATAACCCAAATTGCCAGTTAATGATGAATAGGAAACTTTGCCCGCGAAAGTGCGCGAAAAAGTGCGAAAAAGAATAATTATTGAAGTTTTTTAAAAATTTTTCGCGACCATTCGCGCACTTTCGCGGGCAAAAAAATAAAAGTTTTTGTAAGTGGCAACTTGGGTTAAATAGTTTTTCGCACCAAGATCAATTTTATTTTTTCTGAAATTTTTTGTCGGAATTAAGGATTAAGCAAAACATAAAGTCTGTCAGCCCAATCGGATTGCGAGTTTCTGAGGATTTCGTATTGAATGTTAGCAGAATCTTTATCACCTAATTTCAAATAAGCGCGTCCGAGATTGTAACGCGCCTGATCGAAATCAGGGGAATAACTGACCGCATTATTAAATGCTTCTACGCTTTCCTGCGTTTTGCCTAATTCAAAATAATTTTCGCCCAGATAATTATAGGTTTTCGCGTCGGGTTTGTAGGCTTTTAATTGTTCGAATGCTTCGAGCGATTGCGCGAATTG